>DASRLM010000187.1:0-3578 GCA_035648455.1 Puia sp.
CCATAAAAGTGAATACACAGATCAAAACCGTGGCAGCCATTAAAATAAAATAGTCCTTACAGGAAAGGATTTTCGCTCATACAGGAGCGAAAATCCTTCTTTTAAACTTGGAAAATATGAAGCGGTCCTTCTTCCTGGTAATTTTAATTTTCTGCTGCTCGCTGCTTACCCGGGCGGGAGCTGGAAAACCTGAACAGACTTTCCGTTTTTCCGGCGTAAACATTGAAAAAATGACGATGGACAGTGTACCGGCGAACCAGGCCCCGACGCCAAAAGCTAACGACGCAGCAATTAAGGAAGTACCCAAAGCGAGAAAACAGGTTAAACCATTGGATCTCGAAAAAACACCCGTGGCCAGGACCATCATCAAGCCCGTCATTAAGCCGGTGATCAAACCAGTGATCAGGCCAGTAGTTAAACCGCTCATCCGAATTCATTAAAAGAATACCCATGAAACAATTCCTCATCATATTGATTCTAGGCACTTACTTTAACCCGGGATTTGGTCAGACGACGGAGGATAGCGCGGCCATCCCTGCGGATTCTATCAAAGTCGCCGCATCCACACTGACTATCGGCGCGGTGTATGCAAACAACGCAGATTACTATGGTCAGGCAGCTGAAAGCCGGATTCCCTATGCCGCGGTTGCCGCCTCCTGGAAACTGAAATCCGGATTTTATGTAACAGCCCTGGCCTACCGCCTCCTGAATGACAGCCTGGGCGCAGCGGTCTCGGCCAGCAATTTCGGCGCCGGGTACAGTTATACAATTGACAAGCACTGGACGGCTGATCTGGGCTATAACCATACGTTTTATCCAGCCTACTCGCCGTTTCTCCAGGCCTCGAACCCGGACAACGCCAGCTTATCCCTCGAATATGATAACGGGCTGGATTCGAAGATCAGCGCTGATTACGCCTTTGGCAAAACGCAGGATTTTTTTATAACTGCCGGAACGGGAAAACAAATCAACCTCGGCAGTATCGGCAGGAAAGATCTGATCACGTTTACACCAGCCCTGGCGGTCGTCGCAGGCACTCAGCACTTTTACCAGACCTATTTAATAGAAAAAAAGCTACGGGACAGTATACTCGGACTTGCCCTGGATCCTATTTTTGGGAATGGTTCGACGCCCGGCGACCCCGGCAGTGTGACCAAAATGAGCACGCAGTTTAACCTGATATCTTATACACTGAAATGTCCATTGGCATACAATCGTTCACATTACCTGGTTGAAGTCCAGTACCAGCTTTCCGTACTCAGCAATAAGGCGCAAAGCGGAGCGGGCAAGGCGAATTCATTTTTCAGTTGTAGTTTTTATTATCAATTCTGATCATGACCGTATTAATCGTGGAAGATGAAAAGTCGATGGCACTGGAAATGGAAAGTTTCCTGAAAAAACTTTCCTACACCTGTGACCTGGCCTTTAGCGCGCGGCAGGCCCGGGAGAAAATGTCCGATCAGGCTTATGGTTTTGTGCTATTGGACCTCGGGCTGCCAGACCAGGATGGACTGACCGTATTGAAAGAGGCAAAATCCAGTTGCCCGGATGCCTCTTACATCATCCTCACCGCCAGGGGAAATGTGGAGGACCGGATCAGGGGATTGGATCTTGGTGCGGACGATTATCTCTCCAAACCATTTTCACTGCCGGAACTGCATGCGCGCATGCAGGCGATCACCCGCCGTAAGGCCGGCTTGAAAGATAATGTCGTTCAGCTGGATGACTTCAGCATCGATCTGGCCAAAAGGATTGTTTGTTGCGGTGCGCAGGAAATCCAGCTCTCGCGCAAAGAGTTTGATCTGCTGAGCTTTCTGATCCTTAATAAAAACAGGCCGCTGACGCGCTTTCAGCTCAGTGAACACATCCGCGGCGATTTTTCCGGGGACGAGTACGACTCCAATTATATCGATGTCCACATCAAGAATATCCGAAAAAAACTCTCGGCCTTCGGGCCGCTGGATTGGTTGCAAACACTGCGTGGTGTCGGATACAAAATAAAAGCCTGACCGCCCATGAAACTGCAGACCAAATTAACCCTGTTTCAGGCCTTGTCGAAAACGATCATCGTAATCCTGTTCATTCTGCTACTCCCCTTGCTGGTGACCCAGGTGATATCCCGCTACACCAACCACGCGCTCCAGGAACAAAAAGAAAAGGTATTAAAGATTATAGCCAGAAACGGGATTGACTATTATCTGGCCGGGGATAGCAGCTACGGCAGTTACACGATGCTGAAGGAAGAATATATTTCCCTGGAGCCCGCTTCTCCGGGCGTAAATCTGGACAGCATTTTCACTTCCCGGCGTCTGATAGAAGGCGATACGCTGACTTATCGTGTGCTGAGTTATACATTCCCCAATCACGGAAAAAAATATTTGCTGGAAATCGGAAAGACGCTGGGTTCGATCAATCAATATACTTACCCTTTGCAGAAAATTGCTTTGTATGTATTGATATCCCTCGTCGTGCTTACCCTGCTGGCGGACCTCATCTATACCCGTATCCTGCTGCGACCTCTGGATCTAATCATTCAAACGAAAATACGGAATCGAAAATTCCCCTTTACCGACAGTCCCGTCCCTGTGCGCACGGGCACGACAGATTTCCGCTTTTTGGATGATTCTCTTTCCGGACTGGAGACCCAGATCCGTTCCGCTTTTGACAAGGAGCGCGAGTTTACTTCCAACGCGTCTCATGAACTCATGACACCCATCGGTATCCTTCAAAATAAGCTCGAGAACCTGATGCTGGAAGAAGGACTGGACGAAAATATCCAGGAAAAGATCCTTGGCATGATGACCACACTGGAAAGGCTAAAAAAGATCGTGCGGATTTTGCTTTTGATCTCCAGGATTGACAACAACCAGTTTTTACGATCGGACCAGCTGGATATTTATCCGTTGCTGCAGGAAATCGGTACGGAACTGGCAGACCAGGCGGAAGCTAAGCATATACAGGTTTCGATCAACCTGAAGGCATCCATCTGTTTATATAATATTAACCGGGAATTAATTTTTCAATGCATCTTCAATCTCTGGCACAACGCGATACGGCATAACCGGGACCACGGATCTATTGAACTGCAAGGCCGCATGCTTCCAAACGGCGGATATCTGCTCACCCTGGAAGACAGCGGGATTGGGATTGCCGCGGGTGCGCTACCGTATATTTTCAACCGGTTCCGCAAGGCCAGGGAAAGTAATGGCGAAGGCTACGGTCTGGGTCTGTCGATCGTAAAATCGATCGCCGATTATCACGGGATCAGGATAGATGTGACATCTGAATTGGGAGTTGGAAGTACATTCAGTCTGTATTTTCCCGGTGATTTGCTCGTGCCGGCGCAAAAAGTGCTTTAATTGGGTTTTGCTTTTCTTCCTCAATTTAATGGTAAGGGTTATGCTTATGAAGCCACAAATGCAGTCTTGGAAATAGTATCCGAGCTACCTGAATTGTTTTCCGGTTACCTAATCCAGGAGGTTTTTCATTTGGATCCCGAAAACAATGGTCCGCGCGTTATTGAAATCGAACACCACATATACTAAAAGCGGGCAACGCCAACGAATGAAATATATGTA
>DASRLM010000188.1:0-2839 GCA_035648455.1 Puia sp.
TTCCATAAATAGACCCCGGATGAAAATTTCAAATGAAACCAAAATAGGCGCGCTGACCGCCATTGCCATTGCTCTCCTGATCCTAGGATTTAATTTTCTGAAGGGCAAGGACCTGTTTGAACACAGTAAAAAGATCTATGCGGTCTTCAAAAGCGTGGAAGGATTGGAGACCTCCAATTCAGTGAAAATAAAGGGGCTGGAAGTGGGCTCGGTATATACCATCAGTCCCGTGAATAAAAATGTGGACGGCATTGTGGTGGCCATCAGCATGAAAAAAGACGTGAACATCCCCAAAAACTCCATTGCCATAATCGATGCCGGCCTGATCGGATCCGCAGACATCATCATCAAAAAAGGGGATTCCCAGGATCTGATCAATGATGGTGATACCCTAACGACGCAGGAAAAAGGCAACCTGTTGTCTGAAGTGCAGAGCAACCTCAGCCCCGTTGTTTCCCGGCTGAGCAGCACCCTGGGATCGCTCGATTCCCTGATCCGGGTGATCGGGGGACTTTTCGATCCCACGGTTAAAAATAATTTCGCGGCCATCATCGCCAATCTGGCAAGGTCATCGGCTTCCCTGCAGGTGATCCTGAATGAAAAAACCGGCGCCCTCGCCCATTCCATGGTCCACCTGGACAGCTTCACCAATAACCTGGCGAATAATAACCAGCGGATCACCGGAACCCTCGATAACCTGGAAAAGACCACCGCCAAACTGGCCAATGCCAAAATAGACGAAACGCTGAAAAGCGCACAGGATGCGATGACCTCCCTCAACAACGCCGTAAATAAAATGAACAGTACCAGCGGCACCCTCGGTTTATTACTGAACGATAAAAAACTGTATCAGAACCTGGAAAGCACCACGCGCAGCCTCAATACCCTGCTGGATGATCTGCGCATGCATCCGAAACGCTATGTAAATATTTCCGTATTCGGCAGAAAGGACAAAAGCGGACCGCTCAGTGCCCCGCTCAGCGATTCCACAAACCAGAAATGATGCAGCTGACCACCCCTTCGACCCATAAAAATTAACGGATGAAACAAACGGCACTTTGGCTGGTAATCTTCGGCTGCTGCCTGTGCCTGTGTACAACCGCCCAGGTTGCCGTTCCTTTCAAATCGAAAAACGGCGATAGCACCCGCACCGTTTATATCTGGCATACCGACACCCTGCGTGAGCTGCAGAAGGATTCTGTCGCCATCCAGAGTTTGTTCGGTCATGTAAAACTGCAAAGCGATAAAACATTATTTTACTGCGACAGTCTCGCCATCAACCACAAGGAAAATTTCATGGAGGCCTTCGGGAATGTGCACATCAACGACAATGATTCCACCGATATCTATTCCCAGTACATGAAATATTTCGTGGATACCAAATACATTATTTTTCAGAAGAAAGTAGTACTGAAAGACGGGAAGGGCATACTCAGTACCGAAGATCTGAACTACGATATGAACCAGCATATCGGCAACTACCTCAACGGGGGGAAGGTGGTGAACCAAAGCACCACAGTCACCAGCAAAGAGGGCACTTATTACGAAGAAACCAAAGATGTATTGTTTAAAAAAAATGTGGTGCTGAAAGATCCCGCTTACAGTCTCACTGCGGATTCTCTGCTGTACAACAACGACCGGCAGCTGGCTACTTTCATTACCATGACCCATATCCGGGACAGCAGCGGCCGCACCGTGGACACCCGGAAAGGATATTACGATCTGAGAAATCACCGCGCACATTTTGCAAAAAGGGCCACCGTCACAGACGGTTCCCAGGCCATTACCGCCGATTCCATTCAGTTCGACGACAGCCTGGGGCTCAGCACAGCCATTGGAAATGCAGTTTACAGGGACACGGTACAGGGTTTTACCCTGATCTCCGACAATATGGTTGCCGATAAAAAAAACAATACCCTGCTGGCCACGCAGACCCCGCTGATGATCCTGAAGGGTGATGATCAGGATTCAGTGTACATCCGTGCGGACACCTTATTTTCCGGAGTGATTCCCGATTCCGTTTTGAAACAGGTTGATTCCGTGCAGGATATGCCCATCCTGAAAACTGCCCGCAATCCTAACGACAGCACCTTGCGTTTCCTGAAAGCCTACCACCACGTGCGCATCTTTTCCGATTCCCTGCAGGCCGTGGCAGACAGCCTCTATTATTCCGGACAGGATTCCATCTTCCGCTTATTTAACGATCCGGTGGCCTGGGCCGGCGGATACCAGGTATCCGGAGATACCCTGTTCATGTATACGAAGAACAAAAAACCGGAGCGCCTGTACGTTTTTGAGAATGGACTGGTAGTGGGAAAAGTGGGCGCGCATATGTTTAACCAGGTAAAGGGAAACACCATCAATGGTTATTTCAAAAATGGGGTGATTGATTTCATGCGTGCCAAGGGAAGCGCCGAAGCGGTGTATTATGTAAAGGACGACAGCATGGCCCTGGTGGGCGTGAACCGGGTAAACAAGGCTGATGTGATTGATCTGATCTTCTTAAAAAAAGTCCTGAATAAAGTAGTTCTCCGAAATGATGCGGACGGTATTATTACCCCCATCCGCAAAGTGAATTTCGATGAAATGAAACTCCGGAATTTTAAATGGCTGGAAGAGCGAAGACCGAAGACGAAGGCCGAACTTTTGAAAGACTGAAATTTTTTGTTGACGGATGACGGATGATGGACTTCAATTGCGAATTTGCAATAAAAGACGGTCATCCGTCATCGGTCAACCCTTTCAGTGGGGAAAGAAAAAATAAGCAATCACAATCGCCGTAACAATCGCTGCGAGGTCGGCGAGCAGCGCCGCCGGAATAGCATAACGGATTTTTTTT
>DASRLM010000189.1:0-2231 GCA_035648455.1 Puia sp.
TTGGAATATCGCGGAACTGAGGATCTGCATAATTCACCTGGCCGGTCAAATCCGTATACACCCAGCGTGCAAACTCATTGGAAGCACTCAGAAGAACATCCACATAATGATCTTTTGCAAAAGTGTGATTATAATCCAGCGTAAGCTCCTTATTCAGGTTGGTAGTTCTTCCCTGCCTTTCGCCGTAAGTGCCCTTGGAATTGCCATCCTGTCCTGAATATGGATTACCCGGTGTTTGCGAAAAGCGCCAGGAGTCGATGCCCTGCCACGTTTTTCGCAGATTAAAATAGTACTGTCCGCCGATGGTGGCTTTCAATTTAAGCCCCGGAATGGGTTCTATCTGCACGTAGGCATTGCCCAATGCGTTGTATAATTCGTACTGGGTATTGTTTAAGTCCTGGAAAGCGAATACATTAAAACGGGATTGTTTACCGTAAAGTAAGCTGGGTCCGGTTCCGAAAATGAGGGGGGCACCTGGGTTTAGCAGCGTCGGATCATAATCCGGGTTGGGAATAAATGTGCCCGTCGCCACCGGGGCATATCCGGTCGGATCATTTTTATCAAAAATAGGCTGGAAAGGAATGGTGGCCAGCATCGTATTCTGGTCCGCCTGGGTATTGGTCAGTGCATTCTCCTGGCTCAGTCGAAGGGTCATGCCGGTCTGAATAAACTTTGAGATTTTTGAGTCCACATTGGAAGACAAAGAAAATCGTTGCAGGTTGTTCGCTTTCAGGGGACTTTCCGTTTTTGCAAAACCTGCGGAAACATAATAGGTGGTGTTTTCGCTTCCTCCCGATACCCTAACGGAATGATCCTGCAGGGTAGCATTTTTATTCAGGAGGGCATTGGTCCAGTCGTAAGTGGAATTATTTCCCATGTACTGGGAACTGCCCGGATCATATATCGGGCCGAAATTGACGTTCTGACCGATGGGAATATTAACCCCGGAATTATCCCTGTCCGGGTTGTTGTTATACGCTTCGGTGACCAGGTCAAAATACTGTTTTGTATTTAAAACGGATATTTTTTTGGGAATATTCTGGATACCGTAATAGGTGGAAACTTCCACTTTTGGTCGTCCCGTTTTCCCCTTTTTTGTTGTAATTAATACCACTCCGTTGGAGGCCCTCACACCATAGATAGCGGCGGCGGAAGCATCTTTCAGAACGGAGATGGATTCAATATCGTCCGGGTTGATCAGGGTGAAGATATTTATCGGAGAACGGATATCCCCGATGCCGCCATCGGTCACTCCTGCGCCGCCTTCATATATCGGAACGCCGTCCACCACATAGAGTGGATCAGCATATCCAAACGTGTTCACCCCGCGTATACGTACGGTGGGCCTTGCATTGGGCTCGCCGCCGCCCGATTGCACAAGCACTCCGGCTGCTGTGCCCTGTAAGGCCAGTTCGGGCGACATGGATGTGCTTTTCTCGATATCCTTGGCGCTGACTGTGGACACCGCTCCCGTAACATCCCTTCTCCTTCTCTCCCCGTAACCGATCACGATCACGTCATTTAAGTTTGACCCGGTTTCCTGCAATGTAATATTAAACTGGCGCCGGCTATTTACAGTCACTTCAAAACGGCCGAATCCCACATGGCTAAAAACCAAAACCGCATCATTTCCCACCACATCGAGGGAAAAACTGCCGTCACTCTTGGTTATGGTTCCGTTTTTTGTATCCCTTTCCTGCACGCTGGCCCCTTCAATCGGTTCTCCCTTGGAATTGGTGACAATCCCTTTAACATGGACCAGCAGCGGTTCATAAGCATTTCCTGCCAACTGGCCGTTGGTAATAACAACCAGATTGCTGTTTAATATTTTATAGGAAAGCGAGGTGTTTTCCAATAATTTCCCCATGACCTCTTCCAGGGTTGCATCCTGTACCTGGATGCTGACGCGCCGGTTTTTTGGTAAGATCTCATCTTTATACACAAACCTGAAAATGCCCTGTTCTTCTATCACCCTGAACACTTTCCTCAATTGCACCCGGTCCAGTTTCAGGCTGATTCCCTGGCTGTAACCGCTGGCGAAAACCTGTGCCGAGATGGCAAAAATGAATAAAATGGAAAGTTTCGTCATCAGCAGGTATTTGATGATTTTATGCGTCGTACCGGTACATACGCCACATCCTTTATTTTTCATAACTTAGTTTTGATTTGATGATGGAATTGCTCAGCCCTGAGCATTTTTCAGTCTTATAATTAGCGGGGAATGTCGCAAG
>DASRLM010000190.1:0-2423 GCA_035648455.1 Puia sp.
ATCCCGAGTTTAAAACGATGGGGATAAGTCCCGAAACGGCGTTCAACACCAGTTCGGCGGCCCAGGGCGCAGAAACAGTTGGTATTCCCACCACCAGAAGCCTGGGGTTTAACCTGTCATTTTCGTTTTAAACAATTTGAACAATAAGCATAAACTAAACTTATATGAATATTAAAAATCTTGCTGCATTTGGCCTGGTTCTGTTGCTGGGAAGTGGGTGCACGAAAAATTTCCAGAAAATAAATACCAGTCCGATTCTGGTTACCAAGGATATTATTCAACCGTCGATGCTTTTTACTTCAGTATTGAAGAATTCAATATTCGAAACGTATACTGCAAACACTTTTTGGGAATATGCCAACTACTATAGCAATGATGCATCCGGCGTCATTTTTCAGGCGCGTGATTGGTCTTCACCATTTTCCGACTACCAGACCAACCTGATCAATATTGCGGAGGTCGTCCGGTTAACCGCAGCTGATCCTTCGCTCATCAACGAAAATTCCATGGCCCGGATTTTCAAAGTATGGCTGTTCCAGCAGATGACGGATGCCTATGGGGATATACCCTATTCACAGTCCGTGTTGTCTGTCGACAGCGTAATCAACCAGCCGGTTTACGATACACAACAGTCGATTTATACCGATATGCTTAAGGAATTGAAGGAGGCGGTAGCCAACCTGAAATCTGATGCCACTTTAGGTAGTTTCGGCACCGCGGATCTCTTGTTCTCTGGCAATACCGACAACTGGATTAAGTTCGGGAATTCATTGCGCCTGCGGCTCGCCATCCGGGTTCGCTATGCCGACGCCCAAATGGCCCAGGACAATATCAGCGATGTCATATCCGCCCCATTGATTGATGAGAATTCAGCCAATGCGTTGCTGACTACGATTGATGGAACGAATGTGGACAATATGAATCCATTATACATCAATTACCTGAATAGCAATGGTTATCCGATGTGGGCCGGCTTTACCGTAACCCAGGAATTGTTGAAGAGAAACGATCCGCGCTTACCCATCTTTGTCGTACCTGCTCCAATTCCTCAAGCCGGTTATCGTGGTCGCCCCATGTGTTTGTTCACCGATCAGAAGAACAGATATGTCCTTGATTCTGTCGCTACCTATCCGCTTTCTTTCCGGGGACCTGCAGTGCCGATCATTGTCATGAATGCTGCTGAAGTTTATTTCCTCAGAGCCGAAGCGGCCCTGGCGGGTCTTTCGTCTGAAAGCGCTGAGGATATGTACCGCAGCGGTATACAGGCATCATTCAGTCAATACCATGTTGCGGCAGGAGACGCCGCTACTTATATGAGTTCACCGGCGGCTACGTTGGCGGGCGGTACTACGGAGGGCAGTCTTGAAAACATCATCGTACAGAAATATCTCGCCATCTTTAATCAGGGCTCAGAAGCCTGGGCCGAATTCAGACGAACCGGGTATCCGAAAATTTGGACGGGCGGCGATCTGGGCAGCACGAATGGGAATATACCCAGAAGGCTCACGTACCCCAGATCAGAATATACCCTGAACAACAGCAATGTGACATCGGCGGCCGCGCGACTTTCCAATGGAGATGATATGATGAGCAGGTTCTGGTGGGATGCTAAACCGGGATTGCCGTTTTATCACCCAAAGCAGAATACTTTTCCTCCGGAAATTTATTATTAAAGCGTGAGCCGGCAAGTCCTCATGCTTAACGCTTGCCTCAACCCGCCGGCTGTCCATCATGAACGCGTACGGTTATGTGACGAAGTGCCTGGTTGCCGGACCGGGTGGTCAGCACGGGAAGGATTTTCATCATGGGATAAATGAAATATGGCTGAATTCCTATCACAAATGGTTTTTGAGTGATGCGAAATATGATCACCATTTTGAAAAGAACGGTATTCCTTTATCGGCGCTGGAAATAAGGGACGAATATCTGAAGAACGGAGCTGCCGATATAAAAATGGCTAAAGGTCCGGACAGGGTTGCGCTGGATTATGACAGTCAATATGATAAGAGTAAAGAATATTTTGCCAGTGTGTATACTAATATTGAATGGGACAAACACAACGATCTGTATACTCATTGGCCTAAGGATGGCAGCTATATGATTATGTATAATGATGATTATTTCAGACATCATGTATGGATATGGGATGGCAAGCCGCACTGGGCCTACAATACCCCGCACATGGAACTGATAGCTGACCGGAGCGCTATCGAGTGGACGCCAAATACCATTGCGGCAAAAGTGAAAATTGAAGATGATAAAGCCACAATCTCATTAAACTCAAATACACCTAACTTAAAGACTTACCAGATGAAAGATCTGGCAAACGGTGTAAGGATAACCATTTAACATCGAGCAGCTCTTTATTTATAGTTTTCGAAAAAGCTTACAAAATTTCATGATAAAAAAAATTACAACAAAAA
>DASRLM010000191.1:0-9277 GCA_035648455.1 Puia sp.
GTATCCGGTTTGGCGGGGGCATCGGCGTTATCGTGAGTGATTTCCTGAATATAGGGGCAGATGTGGAATATTTATCCGGCGCAACGCTGAAAAGCAATACCAGTTATCTCAATCCCGGCGGGTACTCCTATATCTCCAGTCAACAGATTAGCTATACTGCACTCTCCGTTACCCCACACGTTATTTTTAAGGCGCTGTCCAAACCCGATTACCTGATATACAATAAACTGGGCATACTGCTGAATTTACCCATGGACCTGAACAAAACCCAGAAGGAGTCCTCTTTTAACAACGCGATTGCCTATACTTATAGTGCGGACAGGAAATCAACCTATAAAGTAGGACTGACCGTTGGATTGAATGTGGCACTTGGGGTACAGGTTCGGCTGACGGACAAATTAAGGGGTTACGCTGAAATCTTTGGCAACTACCTGGTACTGTCTCCCACCCGTTATGATGAGACCAGTGTACAGATAACCAATGGCGTGATCACGAATTCTGATTTGCATATTACGTATATCAAAAGCGGACAAACATCTAACAGCACGAATGGCAATACGGTCACGGCCACCTCATCGGTGTCGGGCAATACGTTTAATATGAATACCCTGGGTATCAATATCGGAATCGCTTACCGGTTTTAATTATGGCTGATTCATTTTATAAACTGCCTCTGCGGCTGGATCAGATCGTCCGGAAAAACAAACTGGTCACCTGTACCCTGAAGCATTCCATTGCCCAGCATCTGCATCTGCTCATTTCAACCTACCGCGGGGAATCGGTTTATTCCGATGAGTTCGGATGCAGTCTCTGGGACGAGGAATTTAATATTCAGCTTAATTTCCGTTGGAAAGAAAATCTATGTGATTCCCTGAAGCAGGCCGTTGTTCAATTTGAAAAAAGACTGCAGTTGCAGGAAGTGAAGGTGCAGCTGGAGGAACAAAACGAAATGCTGGAAAAGGGGAATCTTCGAGTGCGAAAATGCCTGCATATCGAAATCAGGGGTGTGATTAAAAAAACAAACGAATCATTTCATTTTCGGGATTCCATATTTATTTCCCCCATAGCGCAGCAATAGTCACCGCATAAATAAAATATCATTGGAATGGAACCTTTAAACCAGGCAGCCAGAAGCTCGGCTAAAAACATGTTTTTTGGATTTTATGCCCTTTCCCTGCTGGCGGTGATACTGGCGACTTATTTCTTATTCAATACCCCGGCGGGTATTTTTAAAAATAAGATCAGGGTATACAGGGCCACCGAAGAGGAGCAGGCCCGGCTTTTAAGTAAGATAGAAAGCATGAACGCCAACCTGAAAAACATTATTCAAACGGATGAAAAATATTTAAGCAGTACCAATGAATTTGAAAAAGGCAGTTTGCTGGGGAACCTGCAGGAATATCAGAAAAATATCAATGATGGACTGGTGAACCTGAAAAATGACAGTTCCCTGTTTTCCTCAACGGTCTCCAAAAAAGATTCTTACAATTACATCAGCGCCTTCAATGCCATCGTGGCCTACCGAAACACCATCACTGCCCTGCAAAAAACACTGGAAGGCAAGGGCGGAGATGCCACTGAACTCCTGAAAGTAAAATCCCAGCTTGATCTGTGCAGTCAGCAACTGGAAATTTGCAAGATGCTGGCCGCAAAACCTGTAGCCGCGGCGGCCCCTGCCGGCGGCGGTGGCGGTAAAAGTGCCAAAGAAGCGGAGCTGCAGCAAATGCTGGACAAGAGCCAGGCCGATCTTGCTGCCTGTCAGAAAGCGAAAGCCGGAACGGTTGTTCCTGTTGCGGTTGAACCTGCCGGTTCCAATGAAAGTAAAAAAGCGCAGGTATTATTCGATGCGGGCCAGGATCTGTACACGACCGCGGAAAAAACGAAAAACCTCATCGAAAGAAGGGGTATCCTCTCGGCAGCAAAACAACTGCTTCAAAAATCTGCCAACGCCTATCCGGACAAGGATAAATTAAATAAAGTGATCAATCAGATAGATGTTGAGATCAGGAAATTATCGAATATGGGATAATCCATTTTATTAACGTTCATAGTCAAACGAACTCCATGCCATTCCGCGAAGAAATTAAAAAAGCGATATCCATTGCCAAATCCCTGGCCAGGGAATACCGCAATGAAACCTTTGGTCCCGCGCATTTATTACAAGCCATCCTGCACAATGAAATCGGACTGGCTTCCTGGCTCGCGTCCATTCAAAAAGACATTCATTTCATGCGGGAATGGGCCGAGATCCGGATGGAAAATTATTCTAAAACGGCGAAAAGCCCGGAAAATCCATCTGCAGATACCGCAGTCGCCGCTACCCTCGAACTGGCCGATCTGATTGCTCTTCAGTTGAACCATGATTATACTGATCCCGTGAGCATTTTTACCGCCCTGTTGAAACCGGGCGTGGCATTTACACCGGATCAGTTAAAGACCTTTCCGGTAACCCAAAAGGAGATCATGGCTGCAGCCATAGATGACAACGCTTTTCAGCAGGCGATCAAACCCGGATCAGAAACGGATCAGGGAAACAAGAAGAGCGGTATCCAGACTACGGGAAACGCCTTGTTTAAATACTGTCTGGATAAAACAACGTTGGCAGAGGATGGAAACCTGGATCCGATAACGGGACGGGACAAGGAGTTGCGGATGGTGCTGGAAGTGCTGGGCAGAAGAACGAAACCCAATGTGATCATTGTCGGCGAACCCGGCGTTGGGAAAACGGCATTGATTGATGGTTTTGCCCAACTGATCGTTCAGGGTAAGGTTCCGAATATGCTGCAGCATGCCCGCTTATTTGAACTGGATACCGGTGCGCTGGTGGCAGGCGCTTCCTATAAAGGCGAGGTGGAGGACCGGATCAAAAACATCATCAATGAAATAAAGCAGTATGAAAAGGCGATCCTGTTCATAGATGAGATCCATTCCCTGCTCGATAGCAAGGGACCCATTGGAACCGGTGTGGTCAATCTGCTGAAGCCGGAGTTGGCCCGCGGGGAGCTGACCCTGATCGGAGCAACCACCAACGAAGAATACCGGAAATACATCGAATCCGATGAGGCCTTCAGCAGACGTTTTGAAGTGGTGCGGGTGGAGGAACCGGATATACCGGCTGCGGTGAAAATGCTGAAACAGATAGTGGGGTTGTATGAAAGTCACCACGGACTGAAAGTTGAACCCGATGCCCTGCTGGAATCGGCGTTATTGGCAAAAAGATATTCCAAAGACCGCAGGCTGCCGGATTCGGCCGTTGATCTGATGGACCGCACGATGGCAGCCATTAAAATGATGGGGGATACTTCGGCCAAAGAACTGGATGCTATTAAAAGCAGGCTGGATATCATCAAAAACACGCATGCCCTGGATTCGGAGGGATTGATGCTGGAGTTGAAGTCCTGTCACCAGGAATTACAAGACAAACTCAGCCCGATACTTTTGAATAAGCTGGATGAAGGGGATCAGCAACAGGACATTGACCTGGAAATCGCTTCTGCATTCCTGGATCATCTGCAGTGCCTCATCAGCAAGCTTTCCAAATTTGCCGGCGAAAAAAAAGAGACCGTTACCAAACAGGATATTGCTGCCATCATCTCCTACAAAACCGGTATTCCCCTGGGGAAAATTCAAAGCAGGGAAAGGGAAAAACTACTGGGGGTGGAAGATGTGCTGAAAAAACGGGTGGTGGGTCAGGACCATGCCATCAAAGCAGTTTCTGAAGCCATTCTGGAGTCCAGATCGGGATTGATCAAAGCCGGGCAGCCGATTGCATCTTTTTTCCTGCTTGGACCCACAGGAACCGGAAAAACGGAGCTGGCCAAATCCCTGGCCGACTACCTGTTTAATGATGAATCTTTTCTGATCCGGTTTGATATGTCCGAATTCAAAGAGGAGCATTCAGCAGCCCTGTTGTATGGTGCACCTCCTGGTTATGTCGGTTATGAAGAAGGCGGCGTGCTGGTCAACAAGATCCGGGAGAAACCGTATTCCGTGGTTTTATTTGATGAGATCGAAAAAGCGCATCCATCCGTATTTGATATTTTTCTACAGATACTGGATGAAGGAAAATTGCATGACCGACTGGGGAAAGAAGGCGATTTTTCCAACGCGATTATTCTTTTTACTTCCAATATCGGCAGTGAGGCCATAGCGGAGAAGTTCAACAGGGGACAGGTGCCGGCAACGAATGAAATGATGGAGATCATGACCCGGTATTTCCGCCCCGAATTCCTGGCGCGACTCACCGAGATCGTTCCCTTTGCCCCCATCTCCGAAGAGAATGTGGTCCGCATCTTCGATATTCATTTACGCAGCCTCACCGATCCATTGCATAAACAGGGGGTATCGTTGGATATCAGCCCGGAAGCAAAAAAATTCCTGGCTGTTTCCGGGTTCACGCCGAAATACGGGGCCAGGCAAATCAAAGGGGTGATCCGGAATCAGCTTCGCCGGCCTATTTCGCGCATGATCATTGGCGGTAGCCTCACCAGGGGGAATAACCTGAAGATCTCCATGCAGGAATCTCCGGGTACCGATCTGGTCTGGGATGTGGATTGAGTTTATTCATTCATCTATTTAAATGGTTGTTAAGCGATATAATTATTTCTGCACCGGGCAAAGATTTAGGTTTGATTACGCTTTTGTTTTAATCAGTTCTCGCCGGGTTCATCCCGTTCAAATACATCCAATTCAAATTACTAAAACCTCATTATTATGTTCAACTATGATATCGGCGGCCAGGAGAGGAAAAGCGAAGTGAATGAAGGCATTTCGGATATTCCCCAAAACCGGACGCTTTTAATTGAAAAGCTCACGGATGAAGCCCCGCTTTCACCCCAGATCATTCCGGATATGAAAAGCACGAACGATGTATTCGCATTTTTCAAACCTGCCAAAGAAGTGGAATTTGAAACGGCGGATGGCGCCGGCAGAACGGAACAATTGCATTTTGAATCCCTCGGAAATTTTGGCAAGCAGGGCATCACCCGGCAAAGCGCCTATCTGAACGAACTGAGCCATCAGTGCGAGGACCTGCAGAAATTTGTCCGCCAGCTGAAATCTAATAAAATTTTGAGAACACTATTGGAGAACAAGGAAGCCAAGTCCGCTTATTTGTCCTGCGTCAATGCGCTTATTCACGAAATGGAACAATCAGCCTAAAATATTTACAACACATTCCCATGGCCAACGAAGAAAATCAAATACAGGGAAACAAACCTGCAGAAAGAGAAAAAATTAAAGAATTAACGGTCGAGCAAACCTCCACGGCGCTGGTGAAGTATGGTGGATTCGCCATTGTGGAAACCACGATCGAAGGCGCCCAGAACCTCAACCCTGAAAAAAAGGCACGTAAAAAAATCTTCCTCTCGGAAGACGCCAAAAAAGAGGAGCGGTCAGCCCTGAAAAAAAGACTGGAACACATCATTGAGCTGCTTACTTCATCTGATTCGGTAGCTGAACTGGTGGAAAATGCGCAGACCAAGGCGGATAATGCACAGACTCTTTTAAATAAGAATCTGAAAAATGCTCTGGAAGCTACACGGGAACTGGAAAGGTCCTACCGGTCGGTTAACAATTTCTTTAAGAATACCGATCAGGATAAGGCCAAAGGGGTTTACCTGCTGAACGCGAACATGGAGCAATTGTCCGACCTGGATAATACCACATTTATCGACGCCGTATCCGAGGAATTGCAACAGAACTACGACCGTCTTGACCTGCGTGACAATTACTCCATCCTGGCCATTCCCGGTTATCTGGGTTCCAAAAAAGTAGTGGATAAATGGGCGCGCATTGCCTACAAGAATAAAGTGATGCTGGTGACGGATTTTGAACACCTGGACGGAGCGGATGACGTGCTGGATCTGTTTGAATCGGCGAACCTGACCGGTGGGGATGCTTATCTCTCCAACGTGATGATGACCTGCAACTGGCTGGTGGGCAGGGGTAAGCAGCAGGATGTGGGTGAGGAAGAGGATCTGTTTATTCCGCCGTCCACGGCACTGGCAGGCAAAGTGTACAGCACGTTAATGTCCCAGGTCGCCGCCGGGAGAAAGCATGGCGCCCTGAATGAAATTGACGGGGTGAAATTTCCACTCAAGAAAAGTGAAATCGCGCAACTGGAAAAGATCGGCCTTGTGCCGATGGTAAATGAATACGGGAAAGTAATGCCTTTTTCGGCGAAGACCTTGTTCAATGGTGATAACATTGGTCTGCAGACTTACTCCGTGGTTCGGGTATTTGACTACGTGATCAAGGTATTGATCGACTTCCTCAACCGTCGGGCATTTGAGAATTTCAACGTGAACACGCGCATGGATCTGCAGAAACAAATTGTGAAATTCCTGGATAGTATTACGGGTCCAGGCAAACTGATTGAAAAATTCAAGGTGATCCGTTTTGAACAGGATCCGAAACAGAAGGACCGGATCTATCTGGACATCCACATGACGCCATATTTCCCCGCCAAGAACTTTTTAATCAAACTGGATGGCCAGAAAGGCGATGATCCGGATTCCGCAGAATGGCAGGCAGAATATGAGCAGAATAAGTAAGACGTGCAGGGGATAAGAACATTTTTAATAAATAGGCAAAATAGGACAAATGGCCTTCAAAGTTGAGTTGACAGTTGACAATCAGGTATTTCCTGTGAAAGATTTTTATTTATCCATTCTCAGGCAAACCAACCCCAAGGGACAACCGAGTTCCAATCCCAACTGGATATTGGATGTGACGATTGACGCGGTGAGCGATACCACCATAACCGCCTGGATGATTGACCCCTCCAAGCAGGTGGATGGAAATTTAACCATTTACAAAACGGACGGCGATGCCAAGATGAAAAGTATTGATTTCAAAAGCAGTAATTGTTTTGCGATGGTGGACCGTTTCATACCGGAATTCTCTGAGACCAGTTGCTATATGCGGATTGCAGGAGCAGAGATACATGTGGGTAATGCGAAACTGGCCATGGATCAGTAAGGCCCAAACGAATTCATTAAACTAAAAAATATGGCATCAACAGTAAATCTGGATATGGATGGAAAAACATTCAGTGTACTTAAGTGCCTGAGCAAATGTGATCAGCAATTTGATCAGAATGGAAACCCCGCTTCCGGCGTATCAGGGGGTAAAATAAGCCTGCTGCTGCCCGGGACAGAGGAGGATGATTTTGCTTCCTGGATGTGCGATTTTTCACAGCCCAAGGACGGAACGATTACTTTTTCGATAGACGATTCCTCATTTAAAAAGATCGAGTTTAAAAATGCTTTTCTGGTGAAGCTGCATGAAAGTTTTCATGGAGAAGGTCAGCCTAACCTGAACCGCTGGGACCGGCTCGCGTCATTTGACGACGTCGCGGAAGATTTTATTTATGAGGAAGTGCTGGATTATATGCAACGATCCGGAATAAGTTATATGGTACAGTGTTCCATATCCGCTGAAAAGATAACTATTGATGGCGTGGATCATGACAATGGCTGGTGAAACTGTTTATTTATTTGAATTACTATGGCTCAGCGGGTTAAAACCAAACTGGAACTGGAGAGCGGGAAGAAGATAGTTCATTTCAAGGACCTTGTTGTGTATCAGGACCTGTTCCGTCACCATCGTTTCGAAATGACCGTACCCTTCAGCGAACTGGAAAAAAAAGACGAGATTTTTTTTCAGCATTCACATAAGGATGTATGTGGTAAAACCCTGTCCGTATCGTTTGAATCCGAAGCCAAAAAAACGTCATTTGATTTTCGGTTTAAGGGCGTTGTGACGGAAATCATTTTGTCGAATCAATCTGATTTTTCAAGTGTGTTCATCCTGAAAGGATACAGTCCGACTCTGCTGCTGGAAGACTGTTCGCAAAGAAGGACGTTCATCGGGAAAAACATGCAACAGATATTTGAGACGGTATTAAAAGATTATCCGGGAAATGTGATTAAGAAGAAACTCGATCCCCGGAATAAAAATACAATCCCCTATGCTGTGCAGTATGATGAGACGAATTTTGCCTTTATCAGCCGTCTGGCGGCGGAATATGGAGAGTGGTTTTATTACGATGGGCAGGAGATTATACTGGGGAGCAGCCAGGGTGAAAAGGATGTGGACTTTCTCATTGACGGCAATCAGTCGTTTGACATGTCTATCAGCCTGATGCCGGCTAAATTCAATATGACCGGGTATGATTATACCATGGATCAGTCGTATAAAGGAAAATCATCCGGTCAGCCCGTAGACGGTCTGGGGCAATTCAGCAGGTTTGCTCTGGATGAATCTGAAAATCTGTTCAGCCAGGAGGCCCTGCTGATTTCGGGCAAACCGGTCTACAATCAAAATGAATTGGATGATCTGATCAAATTCAGGCGGTCCGGAATTGCCAGTAACCTAGTCGTTTTTCATGGACGGGGAGAAAATCCCGACCTGACGGTAGGAAGCGTAATCAGCGTAAGTGCTACCCGGCCGGAAAAGGGGGGAAGGGGCAGCCAGGAAAGCGTAGGAAAATACCGGATTACGGAAATCACCCACACCGTGGATAATAATGGAAACTATGCCAACGTGTTTAAGGCCGTTCCGGAAACGGCTAAATTTCCCCCGGTCAATGCTTTTATTATGCATCCTGCCGGCCAGCCGGAACTGGCTACCGTTACAGACAATAATGATCCGGATAAATTAAGCCGGGTGAAAGTGGCTTTTAACTGGGCGGGTGATAACAAGGAATCACCGTGGATCAGGGTGGGTAGTTTTTATACCGGAGGTGATGACCGTAAAGGCATGCAATTCATTCCGGAGAAAGAGTCTCAGGTGGTAGTGGGTTATGAAATGGATAAACCCGAAATGCCATTTATCATGACCAGCCTCTATCCAAAAAAAGATGGCATGCGGTCGCGAAAGGGCAATAACGATGAAAAAGCTTTCTATACCAAGGCAGGCAATCTCATCGAGCTTTCGGATAAACAGGGCGAGAACAGGATTCAGATAACGAATGTGAACAATGAGGATACGGCCCTGATGATTGAGTTTAAAGACAACGGGGCAATCACGTTAAAGACCAATGGCAAAATAAATATTGAGGCACAGGAAAATATTTCCATCAGCGCCAAACAAAAATTGAGCCTGGAGGCGCAGGAAATTGAAATCAAAGCGCAGAATAAAGTATCGGTTAACGGGACCTCCATCAGTATAGAGGCGGATACGACCGCAGAAATGAAAGCTAATGCGAGTGCAAAGCTAAGCAGCGCCAACACGGAAGTCAGTGGAGACGCGATGACCACGATCAAAGGGGGGC
>DASRLM010000192.1:0-3520 GCA_035648455.1 Puia sp.
GCAGATCGCCTTCAAAAAACGGGGGATTGCTGATGATGAAATCATAGTCATGTTTTGGAGCAAAATGCCGGACATCCAGATGGAGGAGGTGGATACGGTGGGGCCATGGACTGGCCGCAATATTTTCAGCAGCCTGTCGGGCAGATTCCTGGTCCAGCTCAATCGCATCAATCTTTACCGGACTTTCCTGCGCGAGCATTAAACTAAGCAAGCCCGTACCGGTACCCACGTCCAGCACGGTTGCCGAAGCATTTAGTCTGGCGGCCGTCCATGCCGCGAGTATGCAGGAATCGGTACATACTTTCATGGCGCACCGGTCCTGTTGAATGGTGAATTGTCTGAATTGAAAATAGGAGTTGGGCATAGGATCTTTTTCACCAGGTGGCACGGGCACTGGCCGTGACCGTTAGCGGGGAAAACTGTTGTTCCAGGAATTTAAAATATCCGGTGATGGCAATCATGGCCGCATTGTCCGTGCAGTATTCCATTTTGGGAATGAAAGTATTCCAGCCAAGACCCTGACCCGTTTCCCGGAAAGCCGCTCTCAGTCCTTTGTTTGCCGCAACGCCGCCAGCGAGGCAAATATCTTTAATGCCGGTTTCTTCCGCCGCTTTTTTTAATTTATTGATCAGAATGGAAATGATGCGGCACTGTATGGAAGCGCATATATCGGGAAGATTTTTTTCTATGAACAGGGGATCTATTTCCTTCCCGTCGCGAAGGAAATAGAGGATGGCCGTTTTTAGTCCACTGAAACTGAAATTCAGGCCGGCTATCCTGGGTTCGGGAAATTTAAACCGCAACGGATCGCCGGTGGCGGCATATTTGTCAATCAATGGTCCGCCGGGATAGGGGAGCCCGAGCATTTTGGCCGATTTGTCAAATGCTTCGCCCGCCGCATCGTCCGTTGTTTCACCAATCACTTTTAGTTCTGCCGGCGAACGGCAAATCACGATCTGGGTATGTCCGCCACTGACCGTCAAACATAAAAAAGGAAACCGCGGCAAGGCATCCTGATCCGTAGATCCTTTGATCAGGTTGGCCAGCACATGGGCCTGCATGTGATGGACAGCAATAAGTGGTATATGCAGGGAGAGCGACAATGATTTTGCAAATTCAGAACCCACCAGCAGGGAACCAATCAGTCCCGGCGCCTGGGTAAAAGCAACGGCATTCAGGGCAGACAGTTCGCAACCCGCGGTTTTCAACGCCTGGTCAACTACGGGAACGATGTTTTGTATATGGGCACGGCTGGCTAGTTCAGGTACCACGCCACCATAACGGCTGTGAATATCTTGGGAGGCAATGATGTTGGACAGAATATGACCATCCCGGCAAACCGATGCCGCCGTTTCATCGCAGGAAGACTCAATGGCCAGCAGTGTAATGGACAAAGAAAAAAATTTGATTCAGCGCAAAGATACCGGAGACCAGGGAAAGCAGGAAGAACTCAGGTCGTGGAGCGGATGGCCACTACAGGATCCAGTTTAGCAGCCGTCATCGCGGGAATGATGCCGGCCACGATGCCGACAAAAAGACAAATGCCAACGGCCATGGCGATGATCTCTGCCGGAATAAAAACCTTGAAGCTGAGAAAAGAAGAAACAATCATCGCCAGAATGAAAACGGCAACCAGGCCGATCAGGCCTCCGATGATGCATAGAAAAGAGGATTCCAGCAGGAATTCTGAAATGATGGTCCTTCGTTTGGCGCCCAGTGCTTTTTTTAATCCGATCTGGCCCGTCCGTTCACGTACCGTAACAAACATAATGTTGGCCACACCAAACATGCCGACAATCAGTGAGAGTGCGGCAATAGCCCACCCGCCTTTATTGATGTTGGAAAAAATTTTATCCATTTCCCGGCTGAAGGACTCGATGTCGTTCAATGCATAATCGTCTTCTTGTTCCGGCGATAATTTATGGATCGAGCGCATGGCCCCGGTCAGTTCCTCTTTCAGGGCGGGAATGCTGATGTTTTCTTTTCCTTCCACGATGATCTTCGGCTGTGCGTCTTCATCGCGGGTGATTTGTCTTAAAAATTTATAGGGCATGATCACGCAGTTGTCATAACCCCACATATCCATCATGCTCTGACCCTGTTTTTCAATTACGCCGATCACAATGGCGGGTCTGCCGCCTTTCAGCCTGACTGTTTTACCAATGGCCAGTTCGGGCTTGGAAAATAATTTTTCAGCTATGTTATATCCCAGCACCAGGGAATTGGTGCCCCGGTCGAAATCCGTCTGCTGCAGGTACCTGCCATCCGATATACTGAAATGTTCTATTTTCGAAAAATCTTCTCCGGCGCCGTAATAATTAATACCTGAAAGAATATCATTTTCAAATTCGACCACGGAATTGTCCTGCGTGAGAAAAGTGGCGTTCTGAATGATCGGAACCCTTTCTTTTAACTCAGCGACCTCTTCAAATTTGGGAGAAGGTCTTTTCACGAAGCGCCACCACGGATAATCATTGCTGTTCATGTATTCCCATTTATCAATGAACACGGTATTGCTTCCCAGCGCCTTGATGTCGTTCTGTACGGCAGTTTTCATGCCGTTGATGGTGGCCAGCACACTGATGATGCAGAAAATGCCGAAGGTTATTCCCAGAAGGGAAAGGAATGTCCGCAGTTTATTGGAGCGGAATTCAGTGATGGCCATTTTCAGGCTGGTCAGAATGATGTTGAGCGAACGTGCCAGATACTTGAATTAAGCATTAAATATCGTACAATTTCAGGTAATTCCCCAGCCGTTCCTCCCGATATCCGCCGGAGGGATTGTTAAAAAAGCCTGACCCGCCATTGACGGCTGAAAGTGCTTCCGGGAGCGGCTTTTTCCATACCCTCCTTGTTTTCCAGTCGCTGGTTACTGGTCACGCTATCGGCAATGCCGCACCAGGGTTCTATGCAAAGGAAATTGGCGTCTTTGAATGACCAGATCCCCAGAAACGGGAATTCACCCATCTGGACATTGATGCCGTGTTTCGTTTTTGCCGAGAGAACGGAAATTTCCGAAGATGCGGGATATTTAAAAACCAGGGCGTCCTGATAAAATAGCGGTTTCAGCAGGTTCAGCCTGTCCGTATCGTTTAACAGCGGGATGGGTTGTGTTTCTATTAATCCATCGGGGGAAATAGGCCACCGGGACAGGTTTTCTTTCTCTTCAAACCGCAGGTAATAATCTGAAAATACCGTGTCCGGGGTAAGCGGCAGGCGGAATGCCGGATGGCCGCCTACAGAAAAAAGCATGAGGGACTTTCCTGTATTTTTTACCAGGTACTCCGTGCTGATTTCATCCCCGTCCAGCGAATACCGGATCCGGAATTCGAAATCAAAAGGATAAACTTTTTTCGTTTCTTCATCGCTGCGCAGCAGGAAAATAATTTCGTTCGCAGAGTGTTTTTCAACCACAAAATCCTTTTCCCTGGCAAACCCATGGCGGTTCATCGGATAGGTTTTACCCTGGTACTGGTAAGCATTGTTTTTCAGGCCACCGACAAATGGAAACAAAACAGGA
>DASRLM010000193.1:0-2023 GCA_035648455.1 Puia sp.
GCCGGGCCAGCAGCCGCGCCAGTATGCCCGGCGCCTCTCCGTTGATGCGATAAGCCATGGTGGTTTCGGACTCGGCTTTGTCCACTGCCGTATAAGCAGCGCAGTTGATCAGGCAGTCCACCGGATTTTCTTTTAACCAGGCTTCCATCATTTCCGCATCGTTCAGCGGAAAATCTTCCCTCGATAAAAATTGAAAACGGAATTGCGGATAATGGGGAACCAGCAACGCCAGTTCCCTTCCCAGCTGCCCGTTCATACCGGTGACCGCAAGGGAATATGATTTTTTACCGGTCATGTTATCCGATGAATTTGAAATGAGAAAAACCGGGATCGAATGCCGGCAATACCGCGTCCTTCTCCGATACGAGCGCCTTGTCTGCCGGCACCTGCCAGTCGATGTTCAGCTGCGGATCATTATACCGCACTCCGCCCTCACTTTGTTTATTGTAAAACTGGTCGCACTTATAAGAAATCTCGGTGGTTGTGCTCAGCACGGAGAATCCGTGCGCAAATCCTTTCGGGATGAAGATTTGTTTTTTGTTGTCGGCCGACAGTTCAATGCTGAATGTTTTTCCGAAGCCCGGTGATCCCGTACGCAGGTCCAGCACCACATCCAGGATCCTGCCCTGCAAAACCCTGACGAGTTTGGATTGTGCATGGGGCTCCTGCTGGAAATGCAAACCGCGGATCACGCCGTAACAGGAAAAGGACTGGTTGTCCTGTACAAATTCTTCGGAAATATGATTTGCCTGGAACAGCCGCTTGTTATAGGACTCGAAAAAATAGCCGCGGTCATCCGGATATACCGCTGGTTCAAAAACAAACACACCGGGTAATGGAGTTGCAGTGAATGGCATGAAACTAAAATTATTTTTGATATTGCCTGTCGTAGTAATGCTGGTATTCCCCCGAGGTCACCTGTTGTATCCAGGCTTCGTTCGCCAGATACCAGTCCACCGTTTTTTCCAATCCTTCCTCAAACTGCAGCGAGGGTTTCCAGCCGAGTTCCTTATTCAGTTTGCCGGCGTCGATGGCATACCGCATGTCGTGGCCGGGGCGGTCCTTTACATAGCTGATGAGTTTTGCCGATTCACCGGGCGCCCTGCCCAGTTTTTTATCCATGATCCGGCAGAGCAGGTTCACAATGTCGATGTTTTTCCATTCGTTGAATCCGCCGATATTGTATTTTTCACCCACCCGTCCTTTGTGAAAGATGGTATCGATGGCCCGCGCGTGGTCATCCACATATAACCAGTCCCGCACATTCTCCCCCTTGCCGTAAACCGGCAGGGGGCGGTTATTTTTTATGTTATTGATCATCAGCGGGATCAGTTTTTCCGGAAAATGATTTGAACCGTAGTTGTTGGAACAGTTGCTCAGCACAACGGGCAATCCGTATGTATGAAAGTAAGCCATCACAAAATGATCGGAAGAGGCTTTGGATGCAGAATAGGGGGAACGCGGATCATAGGCCGTTTCTTCGGTAAAATATCCGGTGGGTCCTAAAGAGCCATAGACTTCATCGGTGGACACATGATAAAACAATTTGTTTGCAGGATCCTTTTCCCATTGCTGCCGGCATATATTCAGCAGCACGCAGGTGCCCATCACATTGGTTTTCACAAAGGCCAGCGGATCCAGGATAGAGCGGTCAACATGACTTTCCGCTGCCAGGTGGATCACGGAATCAAAATGATATTTTTCAAACAGGCCGGTGATCCTTTCAGTATCCGTAATATCCCCTTTTTCAAAAACATAATTTGGTGCATGTTCCACATCCCGGAGGTTTTCCAGGTTGCCCGCATACGTGAGCGCATCCAGGTTTACTATACTGTACTGCGGATATTTATTTACAAACAACCGCACCACATGAGAGCCAATAAAACCGGCCCCCCCCGTAATCATCATCGTCCTTTTAAATGCGCCCATGATAAAGTTCCTTACTTAAAACAAATCATTTCCTGCTATTCCCACTATCCATTGTGCATCGTCAATTGTCAAAACTCTTTCGGCTCCTTATACC
>DASRLM010000194.1:0-2751 GCA_035648455.1 Puia sp.
ATGTCTGGCAATTAAAAACAGAACAAGCGAGACCACGCCTTCGGTCGGATGATTCGTCAGGTGTTTGTCCATTAATCTCCATCATTTTAATGTTCTCTGGTTTTTCCGGAGCAGGTTTGTAGTACAACCGGCTTCTGTTGACACTGAGCAGTTCACATTGCCTGCGGACCGATATTTTCTTTATCCCGGGGCTACTTTTGGAAATGGTCATCGTATCCTCCGTTTGCTGTCTGGCTTTATGGATACTGGGCATTGACTATCCTGTTTTGCTCGGCTTGCTAACGGGCCTTTTAAATTTTATTCCATATATTGGGATATTCATTTCTCTGTTGCTTACCATCGTGGTGGTTTTTGCTACTGCAGGCCTTGGAAAAATCTTATTGGTAATAGTGGTGCTTTTCGGTATACACCTTCTGGATGCAAATGTTTTATTACCATTTATTGTGGGAGCCAAAGTGCGTTTGAATGCCCTAATCAGCATCATGGGGGTAATCATCGGCGGATCCATTTGGGGAATAAGTGGTGCTTTCCTGGCCATTCCTGTGATTGCCATTTTAAAGATCATTTTCGACCGGATAAATAGCCTTAAGCCCTGGGGTATACTATTGGGTGATGGAAGAATAGACATGAAAGTTTAGGAATTTGTCTTCAAAATCCTGTTCCAGAAATGAGAAAGCTCCAAACGGGGGAAATTCAAGACTTGAAGTAAGGCTTACCGATAGTCCCTTCCCATATGCAAGAGAAGTATGAGTGGATATACAGAAAATACAGATTATTATGGGCGATTCCAGTGATTCCAGTAACCCGGTGGAATTGAATGGCGCCCATCCGGGCTTGTATAATTTGTTTGATCTGACCAATGGTAAGGACACCCTGCTCGCCGATGCAACGATACCTTCAGGAACCATTAGTCAGATCCGTTTGATTCTGGGTGATAATAATTATATCGTCACCGATAACGGGGAGAAAATTTCATTGAAAACACCCAGCGGACAGGAGTCTGGCTTGAAAGTACAGGTTCACCAGGAGGTGACGGGCGGAATACTTTACCGGTTAACGCTTGACTTCGATGCCGGAAGAAAAAATAGCTGGCAACAAATGAACAATAGGCTGTGAAATCATACAAAATACAGGATTCAATTTTATATTGCTCAAACGGAATCTTTATATGTAATCTGATCGCATTGTTGAAATCTGTTTCGTATTACTCTCTGATTGTTTCCATATAAATCAGCGTTTTTTGTCTCGTAGATTGATCCTTTTCAGCAGGCGGTCGTCCAGGGGGATTTCGGTGGCGGAGATTAGTCTCAGCAGGTCGGGATAACCGAGGTACAGGGGATTGAGAAGGCAATTGTATTCAGAGGGGTTGATGGCGGAGCGGACGCGGATGCCGAGATATTGCCGTTCCTGCATCCAATGATCGCCCTGTTCCTGGTTGTCGAGCAGACCGAGTGTCCGCCAGTTGCTGTTGTACTCTCCATCGGGTAAAGTATAAATCAGCAAATCGTCGGTGACCTCGAGTTCCATGGTATATAATTGCGGGGGCATCTCAGCTTTTTCGAAGGGGATGATGTACTCGAGCATCGCGAGGGAACTGTTCTCGCTTGTGTACAGCATATAGGTACCCTTGCTGTTCCAGCGGCCGCCCCACCGGAACGCGCCGGTGCCACTCAGATCTGCAGTCCGCGCCTTATCCTGTACGACCCGAAATAGTTTCACATTCGGGATTTAGGAGTAAACGCCTTCTTCTATTCTGCCTAACAGGTCATTGACCATGCTGATCCCGGTTAGGGTATCGAACAGTTCCACCGGTTTGCGATCATGGAGTGCCTGGTTTTCCTTATTCAGCCAGCGTTTGACCTTCTCCTCGTCGCGGAACACCTCGTGTGCATGCTGGACGACCTTAGCGATCTCGAGTGCATGTGAAGACGTTTTTTTATCCATCTTCGCTTTGCTCTCCTTGCGTTCGAGGGTCTTCACCGATACATCGAAAATATTCTCTGAGATATATTTCCGGCTAATGCCGAGATGCCCCGCTAGGGTCGTAATGGAAGCCTTCGTTATACCATCAATGCCCAGAAACATCAGATCAAAATCAGTCATTATTTTATTTGACAGGATCTTTGAGAAGCCGAGCCAATGAGTAACACCTGCAATATTATTTTCAATAAAATAATCATCGGATTCCGAACTTCCATATATCACATGATCGTCTCTCATTGTAACTGTCACTTCCCCAGACCTTTTAGTCCATTTATCCTCGAATTTGCCGGTTTTTGGATCCCTTTTGATTGATTTTGCCATAGCGACATTTTTACGTAATTTAGCACATAAATGTCGTAATACCAAATTCGCTTAATTTATATGGGGTTAATTGGAAAACCCACACTAATCTACCTTTGGACGAGAGGGGTCAATGTAACCGGGTTTTCCACTTTATAACATAAATTTGAATCTTGGGGTCAATTCCGTCTTACTATTAATTTCCCATCATTTAACAAGTGCAAATGTCGATGTATCCAAGAGCTAAAGACCCGGATTTAATTGGTGAATATCCAGCGTTAGTTAAATCGGGAGGCGGGTATGTTTGGGCCGAAGTGTTGGAATACAGAGTTTGGTATCATCCACATGACGGAGCGGTTGATATTGAAGAAGGCTATATTCATGTTAAAGAACGAAGGCTGACTGAATGGCCAGTTGAATTTTTAAATAGACCTAAGAGGACTGAGACAACAATTTCAGACTTTTTAT
>DASRLM010000195.1:0-2946 GCA_035648455.1 Puia sp.
ACCTTTTCGTATCTGCAATAATAATAAAGTTTTATAAAATGGGGTGTCTTTTAAATTCCCGGGTTTGGTCAAAAATATAGCGGTAGGTGGTGAGCTGCCTGCTCTGGAAGTTCTCGCCCAGGGCCCGCACCATATTGACCATTTTCGGATTGAAATCGCCGATCCATTGCATTTCATATTCGGTGTAGTGGGTGGTGCGGACAAATCTTCCGGTTTCCACAATGATAAAAGCATCCACGCCCATTCCCTGAAATTCCGGCACGATGCCAAAAGCAATGCCGGCAAACTTTTTATTGGGTTTGGTTTTTTTTACCCACAGGAACTTCAGTTTATCCAGCAGTCCGAATTTCCCGTTGAGATATTTGAACCATTGGTTCACGTCGGGGATATTCACGAACATGGCAATGGGGGTTTCATGATGATATACGAACCAGATCAGGCGCGGGTCAATAACCGCTTTCATCTCCCGGAACATGTGGTTCACCTGTTCGAACCGGAACTGTTTCATGCCGCCGTGGCCCGCCCAGGCCTTGTTGTAGATTTCGGTGAAATCGCGGGCATATTTTGACAGGTTTTTCAGCTCTATGTGGTGGGCCCGGAAGGCAGGATCTTCCGCCAGCCTGTTATGGCGCTGAACCACTTTCCCCGTCAGGTCCTTTTGAGGATCCATGCCGAAACAAAGCTGCTGGAAAAAAACGCGGAACCCATAGTTCTCGAAAAGGCTGGCATAATAAGGCGGGTTGAAATTCATGCGATACATCGGTTCATGAAATCCTTCCGTTACCAGTCCCCACCAGGTATCCCGTTCCCCGAAATTGATGGGGCCATCCATGGCTTCCATGCCCCGCTGCATCAGCCAGTGCCGGGCCACATCAAAAAGCATATCGGCCGCTGCCGTATTGTTGATGCAGTCGAAAAACCCGATCCCGCCAACCGGAAATTCATCCCCCCGCGTCTTGTATTTTTTATTGACGAAAGCGGCTATCCGGCCTATTTTCCGACCGTCTTCATCCAGCAGGATCCAGCGGGCGCATTCCCCATGCCGGAAAGTCTTGTTCCTGGCGGGATCAAAAACGGTTTGGATGTCCTTATCGAGCGGCCGGATATAACCCGGAAAATCTCCGAGGAGTTCCACATTCACGGAAATAAAATCCCGGGCCTGTGCAGCATGCTGAACGGGTATCAATTGCATCATCGGGGTATTAAACGCGGCAAAAATAGTTTAAATGGGAGGAGCCTGCCCGGAGAATGTTTTACCGGATCAGTTTATTTTGATTTTAAGCCTTTTTCGTTGTGGAATTCTGCTGCATTCACTTACCTTTGCAGCCGATTTTAAAGCACCACATTTAAATAATTCCTTATGCCAAATGCCGGCAAGATCAAGCAAATCATCGGAGCGGTTGTAGACGTGCAGTTTAACGGAAAATTACCTGAAATTTACAATGCCCTGGAGCTGAAAAAACCCGGGGGTGATACCCTGGTGCTTGAAGTTCAGCAGCATCTGGGAGAAGACAGCGTCCGTTGTATTGCCATGGATGGTACCGAAGGGTTGATCCGCGGCCTGGAAGTGCTGGATACCGGCCTGGCCATCACCATGCCCGTGGGAGAAGCCATCAGGGGCAGATTATTCAACGTAACCGGCGACCCGATCGACGGCCTGCCGGCTGTTTCCAAAGTGGGTGGCCGTCCCATCCACAACAAGCCCCCGGCTTTTGAAAATCTGAGTGTGAGCACGGAGATCCTGTTTACCGGTATCAAGGTCATTGACCTGATCGAACCTTATGCCAAAGGCGGTAAGATCGGGCTTTTTGGGGGCGCCGGTGTGGGCAAAACGGTATTGATCCAGGAATTGATTAATAATATCGCGAAATCTTATGCCGGTGTATCCGTTTTTGCCGGCGTGGGTGAACGTACCCGGGAAGGAAATGACCTGATGCGGGAAATGATTGAAGCCGGTATCATGAAATATGGCGACAATTTCAAACACAGCATGGAAAATGGTGGATGGGATCTGTCGAAAGTGGATATGAAGGAATTGTCTGAATCCAAGGCGACATTTGTATTCGGGCAAATGAATGAACCCCCCGGCGCCCGTGCCCGTGTGGCTCTGAGCGGATTGACCGTTGCGGAATATTACCGGGACGGAGACGGTAAGGGACAGGGAAGGGATATCCTGTTCTTTGTGGATAACATTTTCCGTTTTACGCAGGCCGGATCAGAAGTCTCCGCGCTGCTTGGCCGTATGCCCTCTGCGGTGGGATACCAGCCTACCCTGGCAACGGAAATGGGATTGATGCAGGAAAGGATCACCTCCACTAAAAACGGCTCCATTACCTCCGTGCAGGCGGTATACGTACCGGCGGATGACTTGACTGATCCGGCGCCGGCAACTACCTTCGCGCATCTGGATGCCACGACTGTACTGGATCGTAAAATTGCCGATCTGGGTATCTATCCGGCAGTAAACCCATTGGATTCCACTTCCCGCATCCTGAGCCCGAAGATCGTCGGCGATGCGCATTACGACTGTGCCAACCGCGTCAAACTTATTTTACAGCGATATAAAGAATTACAAGATATCATTGCCATCCTCGGTTTGGATGAACTGAGCGATGAAGACCAGTTAACCGTAAAACGCGCGCGTAAAGTGCAGCGTTTCCTTTCCCAGCCCTTCCATGTGGCGGAAGCCTTTACCGGCCTGAAAGGCGTGCTGGTGCCGATTGAAGAAACCATCCGGGGATTCAACATGATCATGGATGGTGAAGTGGATGATTATCCGGAAGCCGCCTTCAACCTGGTCGGAAATATTGACGATGCCATTGAGAAAGGAAAGAAGCTGATGGCGCAGGCGCAGGGCTAGGTGGTACGGATCGGACTTAACAGATGTGTAAATGTGCTAATGTGGAAATGTGTAAATGAAATACAGGTGCCCTCATTTTCACATTA
>DASRLM010000196.1:0-6525 GCA_035648455.1 Puia sp.
ACTATGCATTGCATAGTACATAATTAAACCCTTATCTTTGCATAGTCAATAACAAAAAACAAAACCAATAAAAATTAAGACAATGAAAAAGAATCTCCTGATTTTAGCCCTGGTACTGGTTGGTATCACAGGCTCTTCCTTCGCAGCATCTTCTTTAACAGCCTCTTCCAGGGCAACCGGTAACCCGGACATCAACCGGTTCGTACTTGTTTCCTTTAACCATCAGTTCGCCAGTGCCCGGGAAGCCAGATGGGAAACCAATAAGAATTTTTTCAAGGTATCCTTTCAAGTGGACAACCAGATTTTGTCTGCTTATTATTCCCTGGACGGTGATTTGCTGGCCATAAGCCGTTACATCAGTCCCGATCAGCTTCCTGTTCAACTGCTCATCTCCCTGAAAAAAGACTATTCCGGATATTGGATCAGCGATCTGTTTGAAATTCACATCAACGATGATAGCTCGTATTATGTAACCCTGGAAAACGAATCCCAGAAAAAAGTATTAAAATCCATTGATTCCAGTAACTGGAGCACATTTAAAACAGAAAACAAATAATTTGGAAAAAAGGAGCCGCTTATATTGCCCGCAAATAAAAAAAATCCACTGCTTCAGCGGATTTTTTTTATTTACAGGCGGCATGACTCCTTTACATGGCCCCGAACTGCTGCAAATATTTTTCCGAATTGGCCTTTACATTGGGTGGCGGATTCAGACTCAATGATTTTTTAAAGTTAATGATGGCATTTTTCTTATCGCCTTTGATCGCATATCCTTCCCCGAGGCTGTCCCACACATTGGGACTCTTCGGATGACGCTGCGTATTTAAGATAAATGCATCAATGGCTTTATCCATCTGTTTCTGGTTTAGCAACTGGTAACCGTAGTTGTTTAACTCCAGCTCCGTAGCTATGGGCATGGCTTCTTTCATTGTTTTTTCGGCCTCGTCCGTTTTTCCCATTTCTTTTAATATACCGGATTTAAGATTTAAGGTGGCAAAACTGTTATTCTGCTGCACGGCAACATCCGCCCACCGGGACGCCTGTTCCAGGTTTACTTTATTTTGCAGTGCATAAGCTGCGGCGCTGGCATAACCCTGCCAGGAAAATCCAACCGGCCCCTTTAATTCCTCCGTTGCATTGGCCATCACGATGTCATCCACGGCAAATTCAATTTTCACCGGAAACTGCTTTTTCTCCCAGCTCAAAACCAGTTCGGCACCGTTATGGGTGATTTCATCAAAATCATAGGTGAGCATTTCCGTAGGCGGTCCATCCCGCACCGTAATCTTTTCACGCATCTCATCCAGTTTGGGATCGTACCAGAAATTGCCCCAGGATTTACTGTCTTTCGACAGGATCACTTCACCGGTATTGTCCTGATTGATCGTAAAAAACAATCCGTAGTCGCCGGCAGGAACAAGATGCCCCTGGATCGTAGCCGGATGAGATAATTGAAGAATGGTATTTTCATTGGCACCAGCACGCCAGGGCGCTTTGTTTCCCGCGCCAAATCCTTCCACGTTCCATCCGTAAGGAACGAGCTTGCCCCAGATCTCCCTTCCTTTTACCGATGGCCTGGAATAATGAACCGTGATGCTGGAAATACCGATGGTTTGAGAGACGGAAGCAGCGGGACTGGGATTTCTGGGTGTTGTTATCACGCCCTGTGCCCAAACACCGGCGCAGGATAAAAGCAATCCCAATGCCAGCGCATTTTTTAAGTTGGTTAGCTGATACATGATGTTCGTTTTGGTGAATAAATAGGAATACCCGTCAAATTAGGATTTTAGCATACACCCGTTCAACCCATGTGGTCCAACGGTTCCGTAATGCTGTCAAAGCGGGCAAAAATAAAGGGCAAACGGCGGGAGTGGATTTTCAAATTGCTCACCTCAGCGCCAGATAAACCACTGCACCGATTACCCCGCCGAGCAGGGGTCCAAGAACTGGAATCCAGGAATAGGACCAATGGCTTTCCCCTTTGCCTTTCATCGGCAACAGCGCGTGCATGATGCGGGGACCAAGATCACGGGCGGGATTGATGGCATATCCCGTGCTGCCGCCAAGGGACAGTCCGATCACCCAAACCAGCAGGGCCACAGGCAGGGCACCAACAGAACCCAGACCGATCAGGGTTTTGCTCGTGGTGATTTCTGCGCCGGTAATATAAAAAACGGTATAGGTAAGTACAAATGTTCCGACCGCCTCACTAAAAAGATTTGCCAGCGGATTGTAAATGGCGGGAGAAGTACAAAAAGTAGCCAGTTGTAATCCCGGATCATCCGTCCGGTTATAATGATCGCGGTACATCAGCCATACGAGAAACGCACCGGACATGGCGCCCAGCATCTGGGCCAGCATATAAGGCAGAACGCCCGACCAGGGAAATTTACCGGCAATCGCCAGCGACAAAGTAACCGCAGGGTTGAGGTGCGCACCGCTGACGGGACCGGCAACCACCACCGCTACATAGACCGCAAGACCCCAGGCGGTGCAAATGACCATCCATCCGCTGTTGCGGCCCTTGGTTTCTGACAAAAGCACATTGGCAACAACACCGTTACCCAGTAAAAGCAGCAGCAGTGTGCCTATGTATTCCGCGGTAAATGGACTCATGTATAATTTTATTTTTAAATGTCGGTGTTATGTTATTTCCCGCTCCACACCTGTGCGGCATGCACCGCTCTTTCCCATCCGGTTATTTTGTTTTTCATATCCAAGCCTTCATCCGGAACAAATTCCCTTTCTGACTTCCACAACTGTTGTATGCTCTCCACATTCTCCCAAAAACCGGTTGCCAGACCCGCCAGGTAAGCGGCCCCCAACGCTGTGGTTTCAGTTATCTCCGGCCTGATCACTTTACAATTCAGCAGGTCAGCCTGAAATTGCATGAGAAGGTTGTTTGCTGTTGCTCCTCCATCTACCCGCAATTCCCTGATGGACATACCGGCATCGGCCTCCATGGCTTTAAGCACATCCCGGGTTTGATAAGCAATGGACTCTACGGCGGCGCGCGCTATATGGGCGGCCGTAGTGCCGCGCGTAATGCCCACCATGGTCCCCCGCGCATCCGGGTTCCAGTACGGAGCACCCAGTCCCGCAAATGCAGGAACAAAATAAACACCGCCGGTATCTTCCACTTTCTGCGCCAGCGCTTCGACATCCGCAGCTTTCCGGATAATACCGAGACCATCTCTGAGCCATTGCACCACGGCGCCCGCAATAAAAATACTTCCTTCAAATGCGTATTGAATTTTCCCGTTGATCTTCCAGGCAACGGTGGTAAGCAGGTTGTTTTTTGATTCGATGAACCGGTCGCCGATATTCATCAGCATAAAACATCCCGTACCGTATGTGTTTTTAACCATGGCCTTATCCAGGCACATCTGTCCGAACAGCGCAGCATGCTGATCCCCCGCTATCCCGGCAATGGGAATTTTATTGGCGAATAAACTGTTCTCGGTTTCCCCGTAAATTTCACTGGACTGTTTTACCTCCGGCAGCATGCTTTCGGGAACGCCCATGATCTGCAGCAGTTCTTTATCCCATTGCTGTTCGCGGATATTGAATAACATCGTGCGGGCGGCATTGGTGGTGTCGGTGGCATGCACCCGCCCCTGGGTGAATTTCCAAACCAGCCAGGAGTCCACGGTACCGAAGGCCAGTTTTCCAGCCTCCGCCTTTTTTCTGGCCCCGCTTATATTATCCAGTATCCACCGGATCTTGGATCCGGAGAAATAGGCATCGATCACGAGACCTGTTTTTGACCTGATGGTTTCGGTTAAACCCTGTTGTTTTAATTGCTCGCAAAATGGCGCCGTGCGACGGTCCTGCCATACAATGGCATTGTATATTGCTTCGCCCGTTTCCCGGTCCCACACAATGGTTGTTTCCCGCTGGTTGGTAATACCGATGGCGGCTATGTTCCGCCCGTCTGCGCCGGCCTTTACAACCGCTTCTGTAGCCACGGCGGCCTGGGACGACCAGATCTCATTGGGGTCATGTTCCACCCATCCGGGGTGGGGAAAGATCTGGGTAAATTCTTTCTGGGCAACGGATTGAATACGGCCCTGGTGATCAAAGAGAATGGCACGGGAACTGGTTGTTCCCTGATCCAGGGCCAGAATATATTTTTCCATACAGCAGTTTGTTCGTTTTAATAAAAGGATCTCTTTTACAATCTCCTTTTAATTTTTTACGTCTTCAGCAAATACCCTTCAGCAATCTTCCCGAAAGATACTATTTGTTCCCTTTCCCAAATACCGTCCTTCCCTAATTCGATTGCCATGAGGCGGGCGACTTCGGGCGCCATTTCCACTGCCGCCCGAGCATCCAGGAAGAGGGCCCGCGTTCTGCGCGCCAGCACATCTTCAATCCTGCGCGCCATCTCGCGTCGCACGGCCCAGATCACTTCAACTCCTGTATAAGGCAATTGGGGATGCAATGGCTTTTCCCAGGCGGGATGCGCCCGCATCAGTTCGCGCAAGGCATCCTGGTCGCTCCCGTAAAAGGATAAATGTCCGGATGGGTGGTCCTGTATCTGGTGGCCGTGAATGGGCAATGATTTGGTAACACAATCCCGCCGGGCAAAGCCACCGGTAATTATGGCCTGGTTCACCGTGTCTTCTCCCATCTTCCGGTAAGTGGTCCATTTGCCGCCGGTGATGCTGATGAGTCCGGATTTGGAGACAATCAGTTTATGGCTCCGTGAAATTTCTTTTGTCCGGGCATCATCCGTTTGTGGTGCAGCCAGTGGCCGGAGTCCCGCGAATACACTCAGCACATCTTCGCGCCGTGGTGCACGCACCATGTATTTCGCAGCCGTCCGCAATATGAACTGAACTTCTTCTTCCAATGCAATGGGTTCCAGGGTATGTTTATCCAGTGCTGTATCCGTGGTACCCACCAGGGTTTTATCGTGCCAGGGAACAGCAAATAAAACCCGGCCATCTTCCGTTTTCGGAATCATCAGCGCATCTTCCGATGCCAGGAAGGATTTATCCAGAACCAGGTGAATGCCCTGGCTGGGGCGCACGAGTGGTTTACTACCGGGCATGTCCATACGCAGCACCGCATCCACAAAAACACCAGTGGCGTTGATCACGGTTTTCCCTTTTACCGGATAGGAAATCCCGGTCTCCGCATCCACGGCGGTAACGCCCGTTATTTTATTTTTCCGGTCCTTTAACAGTCCCGTGACCCCAACATAATTTAATACGTGACCCTGCTGTTCCATGCAGGTCTGTGCCAGGTTCACCGCAAGCCTGGAATCATCAAACTGCCCGTCATGATACAGCACGCCGCTTCTTAATCCCCGCGGATTGATATTCGGTAATCGCTGCAGCGTTTCCTTCCGGGAAATATACCGGGAACGACCCAGGCTGAGTTTGCCCGCCAGCAGGTCGTACAGGGTTAATCCGATGGCATAAAAAGTGCCGCCCCACCAGTTGTAATTGGGAATGATGAAGGATTCATTTTTTACCAGATGCGGCGCATTTTTCAATAACAATCCCCTTTCCCGCAGGGCCTCCCGCACCAGTCCGATATTACCCTGGGCCAGATAGCGTACACCGCCATGCACCAGTTTGGTACTCCGGCTCGACGTGCCCTTGGCAAAATCGGCCTGTTCCAGCAAAAGGGTTTTGAATCCCCTGGAAGCCGCATCCACGGCCACGCCCAACCCGGTTGCGCCACCACCCGCGATGATCAGATCCCAGACTATTTCAGGATCGGCCAGTTGTTTTATCTGAGCTTGCCTTTCCAATGTGTAAATGTGTAAATGTGTAAACCGGGAATCAATTATTTTCCACCAGTTGCTCCTTCATCAGATAAACACCCAGGGAGCTGATCAGCGGTTCTGCCTTGGCGTCTCTTACTTTTATCCGTATGCGGCTCACCGTTTGGCGTGGAAAACTGATGATCCGCTGATGACCGATGGTGGTTTCACCGAGGTGATACAGCAACTGGTTGCCATTCCATAATTCAATGGTAAAGGATTTTACCCTTTGTCCGTTTTGCGTTGGTTCTTTCAGTTCAATGCAATTCAGTTTCTGCGCCTTATTGAAACGGACTTCCATAAAATTATTCGCATACGATTTACCCAGGTTCACCCAGGTTTTCTCATCCGCATCCGTGAGGGCCGGTGTCACTTCTTTTTTACCCAGCCATATTTTGGATCTGTCTGTCTTGATCAGTGAAGAACGAAAGCTCTCCTGCCGCAACCTGGCAAATTCCATCAGGGCCGTGGAATCATACGCCGTGATCAATCCCCTTCTGTCCGGCGGAACATTCAATATCAGGTTCGCCCCGCGACCAATGGATTTTAAATATATCTCAAATAATGTTTCCGGTTTTTTAACCAGGCTGTCTTCTGCCTGATGATAGAACCAGCCCGGGCGGATGCTTACGTCGCATTCCGCAGGGATCCAGTTGGCCCCGTTTACATTGCCCTGATTCAGCGTGTCGCCGGGCGGCGCGCCGACACCTCTTTTAAATCCGGCGGTGTCTAGCAGGTTCCAGTTGGTG
>DASRLM010000197.1:0-2761 GCA_035648455.1 Puia sp.
ATACAGGAGGTGCAACCCGTCAAGGTAGAAACAGCCATTAAAGAGGGGGAAGTTCAGTTTAACAACTGGATACCCAGGAGCCTGTTAAAGAAATTGAAAAGCTTCGGGCTGGAAAGCGACCAGTCGCTGAAGGAGATCAACATACAGGCGCTTGAACTTTACCTGGACACGAAAGCAAAGCTTCACAAAACAAAGACAAATGCCACTTAACACGATATCAGCAGGATCAGACCGCCCCTTCGGAGCAGTCAGCAAGATGTACGATTGTGCCACAATCGAATCTTGCCCCGGCCTCCCAAGTCGGCCGTGGTCCGGGTAAAAGCCTCCCAAGTCGGCTTTTAAAACATATAGCAATGGAAAAGAAAAATGATAAGCGGACAAGATGGTACAATATCAGGCTCAAGCCGGATGAATACCTCTTGCTGGAAGGCAGGTTCAAAAAGACCCGGTTCCGGAAGTTAAGCGAATACATGCGCAGCGTTTTGCTGGGTAAACCGGTTACTGTAAACTACCGTGACCAGGCCATGGACGACATACTGGAAGAGCTCGTGCTGTTACGTCATGAACTTAATGCCATAGGTATCAATTTGAACCAAGCCGTACGGAATATTAACAGCGCCCACGGTTCGGCAGACACGCGCTTGTGGATGCACCTGCTTAGCGTAATTACGGGCAAGCTGGAGCCTTCCGTCGGGCAGATCAAAGAACGCATGAATAAATACGCAGAACTATGGTCGCAAAAATTAAAAGCGGGAAAAGCCTGACCGGCGCACTCAACTATAATGAGAATAAAGTGAAACAGGGCAAGGCAGATCTCATTGAAGCAACGGGTTATCATAAGGATTTACAGGACCTCAATTTTTATGATAAGCTGTTCCGGCTGACTGATCTGGCAGAAATAAATCAGCGCACCAAGACCAATGCCGTGCATATATCCCTGAATTTCGCAACAGGAGAAAATCCGGGCATTGAAACGCTAAAGGACATTGTAAAAGATTATATGCTGGGTATCGGGTTTGAAAGCCAGCCCTGCCTGGTTTACCGCCATTATGACGCCGGGCATCCCCATATCCATATCGTCAGCACGAATATAAAGCGGAGCGGGGAACGGATCAGCCTGCACTACCTGGGACAAAATGAGTCGGAGAAAATACGCAAAGCGATTGAGATCAAATATGGACTAATTAAAGCCGGGGGGCAGTCTAAACAGAAACCCGTTTTAGCGGAAATAAAACCTGCCGAATATGGTAAGGCGGAAACGAAGCGCACGATCACCAATATACTCGGCTATGTTTTGAGTGCGTACAAATTCACCAGCATCCCCGAACTCAACGCGGTATTGAATCAATATCATATTCATGCGGACCGTGGCGCAAAGGAATCGCGGATGTACGCAAAGGCCGGCCTGGTTTACTGGATATTGGATAAAAGCGGCAGGAAGACAGGCGTACCTGTTAAGGCCAGCAGTATTTATGGAAAGCCGACGATGAAAATCCTGGAAGATAAATTCCGGCTGAATGAAACGTTGCGGAAGCCGTTAAAAGCAGGGCTGATCAAAACGATTGATGAAGTGCGGCGCCGGCCGCAAAGTAAAACCAGCTTTCAGCAGGCGCTGGACAAAAAAGGCGTCCGGGTATTGTTCCGGCAGAACGATCAAGGAAAGATTTATGGCGTCACCTTTATCGACCGGGAAAACAAGGCGGTCTTTAATGGCAGCGACCTTGGCAAAGCATACAGTGCTAACTTACTGACGGCGCATTTTAAACCGGAAATACCCGAGCGGCCGTGGACGGGCGGCCAGCAAACGTTTGGCTGCCAGCCCGGTCATAGGGATGAAAACCCGGCACCGGGTATGAACCTAACTGGTATTCTTTTCCAGCCTGAGCAGGAGGATGCCGGCGCATTGAACAAGATCAAACGTGAACAAAATAAAAAGAAACGCAAAGGACTTCATCTGTAGATCATGCAAACCGGAGAAAACGAACAGGCACTCAGAAAGATCATCGACTTTACCAGGCTATTGAGCATCGCCATCCTGGTAGTCCATTATTATTTATGCTGTTACCCGGCGTTCCGGCAGTTAAAATTGACGCACCCCATCGTGGACCATCTTTTATCGCCGCTTTCCAGAATGATGGTTTTTAAAACCGTCCGTGCCGCCAAAATAAGCGCGCTGCTGCTGCTTATCGTTTCGCTGGCCGGCAGTAAGGGTAAACGGGATGAAAAGATCAGGCACAAAACTATCGTCACCTATTGCCTTACAGGGCTGCTGATGTATTTTCTTAGCAGCTATATAATAAGCTTACCCTGGTTTTATATCGGCGTGACGTCAATTGGATATTTATTATTTATGACCGGCGGTGGTTTGCTGTTCAGGATGCTGAAGCTGAACCTGGGCGGGGATATTTTCAACAAGGAAAATGAAACCTTCCCGCAGGAAGAACGGCTCCTGGAAAATGAATACTCAGTAAACCTGCCGGCCAGGTACCGTTTAAAAAGCAAGGAAAGGAATAGCTGGATCAATATCATCAATCCCTTCCGCGGAACACTGGTCGGTGGCAGTCCCGGCGCCGGAAAATCTTATTTTGTGATCCGGCACATCATTACACAGCACATCCAAAAAGGTTTCAGCATGCTCATCTATGATTTCAAATACGATGACCTTTCGAAGATCGCTTACAATGCTTTGTTAAAACATGGCGGCAGGACGTTCTATGCCATCAATTTTGAAAATATCATGCACCGCAGCAACCCGCTGGAA
>DASRLM010000198.1:0-2467 GCA_035648455.1 Puia sp.
CCCGATTACAAAGGTTCTCTCCAAACTACAGCGGATGATCCCCGCCTGAAATCCGAATATGTCAACTATCAGTCTCCAAAAGGGGGTGGAACGATCAAGGCGCTGTTGTCCATGCCGGCGGATGCGGACGGCAGGCTGGGCGGCATTGTTGTTGTTCATGAAAACCGGGGCCTGAATCCATACATCGAAGATGTTGCCCGGAGAGCCGCTTTGGCCGGATTTATCTCCATCGCTCCGGACGCCTTGTCGCCATTGGGCGGATATCCCGGCAATGACGACCAGGGACGTGAGATGCAAAGTAAACGGGATAAAAACGAGATGCTGGAAGATTTTATATCGGCCTATTATTATTTAAATGGTCTCAAAGAATGCAATAGGAAGATTGGCGTTGTGGGATTTTGCTTTGGTGGTGGTATTGCGAATATGATGGCGGTAAAAATTCCTGATCTGGCTGCTGCTGTTCCCTTTTACGGAGCGCAGCCGGCTGCCGCAGATGTTCCCAAAATCAAGGCGCCCCTGCTCCTGCACTATGCAGGACTCGATAACCATGTGAATGAAGGATGGCCTGCGTATGAAGCGGCTTTAAAAGCGAATGGTAAAGAATACACGGCTTACATCTACCCGAACGTAAACCATGGTTTTCATAACGACAGCACCCCCCGTTATGACAAAGCAGCTGCGGAACTCGCCTGGAAACGCACGATTGATTTTTTCAATGAAAAGTTGAAGTGAGGAATGTGAACCTGCGGTATCCTCTCCAGGTTCCATTGAACAGCCTGCATCAATTCCATTCCCACTACATCATCCCGCGTTATAAAAACCGTGCGGGAAATTGGGGGAAGGGAAATAGCCGCTCCGACAGGAGGCATGGCCTCATTCATTACTATCCTGTCAGGACACCATGAATGAACGGTGCCTGCAGCCCAATCGAACAGGCCTTTTTCTTTCCATTGCTGAACGAACAATATTCTTGTTCTCCCGGGTTCAATGACCAGGGCAAGGTTACCGCTTCCCAGAAAGTTTTTATCGGCACGGCCTCCCAGATATTCGCAGATGTCTCTAATCCTGCCATTGTCGGCGTAAGCGCTAAATATCCGGCAAGGCAAAAGTTGTACGAAAAGAAGTAATAAAAACAAGTTTAGACTTTGCTTTTTATACCTTACTTGCCAGCTGTGAATCAAAGTCTCGATTTTCATAGATTAATATTTCGCCTCGGGAATCGGTTCGGCATACAATTCATTGTTTTGCTTATCGTAGTAAGCACATACCATCTTTTCCAGGTTACTCGTCCAGCGTTCCACGCCCGTTTCAGCGGCTTGCCGGCAAAATGTAGGATAATCGCTGCCCCCTGTTGATGATTTAAAAGGTATTTTTTTAACATGTCGGGAGACGCGTTGTCGGACACTGTTCTTTGAATTGTTTCAGCCGGTCTTGCGCTGACGTAATTGCCGTCTTTGTCAAAGTAAACATTGCTGCCATTTTCAACATGATAGTCATAATGGTGCACGCCCAATTTTTTAATATCCCGAATATAGCCTGGAAAGTCCGCACCAGTCTTTGCTTTAGCGTGTGCCGCCCTGATTTCTTCGATCGTGAAATTTGGTTTTCTGTTTGTCATTTTGTTTACTTTGCGTGATGAAATATATAGCATATCCCACAACAGTTAATGATTTATTTGCACAACGAAATTACCGTTAGCAGCAGGTTCTGAATTGTAAAAAATCGTCGTTTTATAGGAAACGCCGGAAGGTTTCGGGGCTATCTCCGGTATATTGGCGGAAGTCTTTGATAAAATGAGCCTGATCGAAGAAATTATTGTCGTAGCAGATTTCAGTCAATGATTTTTCCTGGTTGAGAACATGCAAAACGGTGTTGAAGCGAACAATAGAAGAAAATTTTTTAGGCGAGGTACCCACCAGCCGTCTAAACCGTTTCTCGAATGCGCTTTGGCTTATATGGATCTGCGTAAGCAATTCTTTTATTCGGATGCTGCCTTTAGAGCCATAAATAAGATTTACCGCATGCACAATGAGTTTGTCGGATTCCTTTTCTTTCAATTGAGATATCAAAAACGCTTCTACTACTTTGATGCGTTCCGCATCCGTGAGCGCTGCGCTTAACCTTTCCTCAACCGCAATAACATTTTGTTTAGGGAATAAATTTTCCAGTGAAATGCTTAAGTTAAAAAGGTCGTGCGCAGGGCAGGATGTGAAATGGGAAAAACCAATCTCGGTGAAATAGACCAGTACGGTGCCAATGCCTGTGCTGGTTTTAAAAACTTTGAAACTGTCTGCGATTCCCGTGATACCGGATCGAGATAGTTGATCCTCTGCACCGCCGTTTAAAACAGCCAGTTTCCCTTTATACTGAAACCCAATCACAAGTCCGGAAGATGGAAATACTTTATAGATTTTCTCTCCGTCATTCTCGGATATCGCCATATGCCTGATATAGGGCTTAAGCCTAT
>DASRLM010000199.1:0-4181 GCA_035648455.1 Puia sp.
ACAATGTGGTATTTACGGTTACGGCGGCCACCACCGTTTTCCTCGCAGCAATCTATATGCTGAGGATGGTGCAGGGGGTTTTTTACGGGCCTGCCAATGCACTTACGGAAAAAGCGATAGACATCAGGATGAATGAAAAAATAATACTGGGCTTTATTGTGGCGGTGATCATATTGATCGGGGTATATCCGGAACCTTTGTTCCACCTGACCAGAGGGGCAGTGGAGTCGGTGCTGGCGAAAATGTACGTTAAACCTTAAAAGAAGAATCAAGGAAGCTATGAATGCGATCATAATATCTGCTGTATTCGGTGTGATCATGATGTTCAGCGGAATTTTCCTGAAAAAAAATTCTTCCATTGCCGCGCTGGCCATTTTGGGCATCATCATTTTACTCGTGGCGACCATCCTGGAAATGAGCGGCTATCATTTTTTTCCGGTGGACACCCACAACATGCTTTTTTTTGATGCCTTCGGCTTACTGTTCAACTGCGTGGCCTTTGCCGGCACCCTGGCCCTTTTCCTGCTGAACGCAAAAGATATTGCGGCCATCGGGAATAATCCGGGGGAATATTTCGCACTCATCTTTTTTGTGCTTTGCGGTATTGCCATCGCCAGTTCCTTCAATACCCTGCTGATGCTTTTTATCGGTATTGAGATCATTTCGATTCCCCTCTACATACTAACGGGCAGTGATAAACGAAACCTGAAAAGCAACGAAGCGGCTTTAAAATATCTATTGCTGGGTGCATTTTCCACTGGCCTTATGCTACTGGGCATCGCCTTTTTATACGGTGCCAGCGAAAAAGGAAGCTTTTTCCTGGATGAGCTGGCCATTGGCCGGTCGGCCGCATCCCCGCTGCTGATGGCGGGCCTGCTCCTGATCACCAGTTCGCTGGCTTTCAAAGTATCCGCGGCGCCTTTTCATTTCTGGGCGCCCGATGTGTATGATGGAGCGCCGACGGCGATAACCTCTTTTATGGCCACCATAGTAAAAGGCGGGGCATTCATTGCCTTCATCCGTCTGTTCGGGGATGCATTTGTTGAGCTGAAATCGCAGTGGCAGATCTTTATTGCCATCCTGGCGGCAGCCACCCTGCTCATCGGGAACATAACCGCTGTCTTTCAGCAGAGTGTGAAACGGATGCTGGCCTATTCCAGTGTGGCCCATATTGGATTCATGCTGTTTGCCCTGCTCACCCTCAATACCACGGCCCGTGAAGGGATCATTTTATACATTGCAGCATACAGTGCGGCCACCATTGGCCTGTTTGCGATCCTGGTAAAAATGAAAGACTACAGTTTTGAAGGATTCAACGGCCTGGCCAGGCAGCATCCGAAGCTGGCACTGGCGGCCACCATCTTCCTGTTGTCCCTGGCAGGGATACCGCTGACCGGCGGATTCCTGGCGAAATACTATATGATCGCAGCGGTTATGCAGACCGGACATTTCCTCTGGCTGGTGATACTGGGCCTTTTCTGTGCCGCCATCAGCATATATTACTATTTCCGCGTGCTCCAGGCCATGTATTTTAAAGAAGGCCAGGGTCAACACCTGGAACTGAGCCCCGGTTTCACCGTATGGCTGATGGTTCTGGCCATTATCGTTATTCTCCTGGGGATATTCCCCCAATGGCTGATCGACCGCCTGTATATAATTTATCTCTGATTTCAGATTCGCGGATGGAAGTCAGCAAGAATCTTTAAATTAGCCATTGCATAAATCATGTATGAGGATTGCGGATGTCTTTTCCCTTGCTTTCCGTACGGTCAGGAGCAATAAACTCCGGACGGGCATTACGGTTTCGATCATTGCCTTTGGCATCATGGCCCTGGTGGGCATCAGTACCGCTATTGAGGCCATGAAGCAGAAATTCACGGAGAGTTTTGCCTCCATGGGGGCAACGGGGTTTACCATACATTATAAAGATTATCAGTTCTTTGGGCGGCGTGATGACCAGGTAACGCAGGAAAAGAAAGGGGCTAAAAAGGAAAAGAAATCAAACGCCAATAAGATCATTACCAAGGATGAGGCGGAGATGTTCAAGAGGAACTATCATTTTCCGTCCAAGGTGGCTCTCGCACTGAGGGGTGGGAACAGCAATATCGCCTCCCTGAAGGACAAGAAAACCAACCCGACAGTACAGGTGGCCGGTGGCGATGAATATTATGCGGAACTCAACGGGTATAACCTGAGCGGGGGCCGTTCGCTGAATGAGCTGGACGTACAGAGCGGACGGAATGTATGTTTGCTGGGCGCCGACCTGATCAAGAAATTTTTTGGGGATAACCCGGAACGGGCGCTGGAAAAGATCATCAAAATCAATGGTATACCCTACCGGATCATCGGCACCCTGGAATCGAAAGGAGCCAGCATCGGCAGGAGCTGGGATAATATAGCCATCACCTCCTATAATAATGTGCGGCGGTTCTTTCTGAGTACAACGGCCAACCAATATAATCCCGCCCCATCCTTCAATATCCAGGTAAAAGTGGCGGATGTGAACCAGATGGACATGGCCATCGGGGAGGCGGAAGGTGTATTCCGGCCCATCCGGCGGATCACCACCACGGATGCCAGCAATTTTGTGATTGACAAAAGTGACCGGTTTGTGGAGGAGCTCTTAAAAAACCTGGGATTGATTACCCTCAGCGCCCTGATCATCGGATTCATAACGCTGACGGGTGCGGCGGTCGGGCTCATGAACATCATGCTGGTTTCGGTAACGGAACGCACCAAGGAGATCGGACTGATCAAGGCCATCGGCGGCCGGCAACGAAGCATCCGTTTGCAATTTTTGTATGAGTCGATCATCATCAGCCTGATGGGTGCCGTATTTGGAATTTTTTTGGGCATCCTGGTCGGGAATACATTTTCCCTGGTTTTAAATACCGGATTTGTGTTTCCCTGGATGTGGCTGATCTGGGGTGTTCTGATCTGTTCGGTGGTCGGCTTGCTGGCGGGATTATATCCTTCACTCAAGGCTTCCCGTTTAAATCCTATTCAGGCGCTGCGTTACGAATAACCCCGCGGCCGTGTTAAGGGAGAATGAATGCAGGCAAGGGTTTTCAGGAAACTGAATAAATTTTAAAGAAAAACTATTTTCCATTTGGCATTCCGGAAATTTACTATATTGTGTTCCCTACGAAAAATCGTTTAAGCCGAATTTCCTATTGAAAAAACTTTTATCGGGCAATCCCAGTGGCCTGGTTTAATTCAAAATCATTTTTCAAATTTTTCATAAACACTAAAAACAAACGATCATGGCTGAAACAAGACCGACTGCAACGGTAGCTGCGAAACCTTCTACGGGTGTGCAAACTGCGAAAAAGGGCAATTCCATTTCCTGGATGGCGCCCTTACTTTGTATTGTGATAGGATATATAATCTGGAGATTTCTGATTGGAGCAGACAGCAATTTTGTAAAACCCGATCCGAATGGTGGATTCTGGCCCGATCAGGCAGGTGCAAAGTCAGGTCTGGCGCGTATGTATCTGGGTGGAATCATCGTACCCATCCTCATTGGCGCTTTATTGACCGTGCTTACTTTTGTGGTAGAACGATTCCTGACCATCAGCAAGGCAGCAGGAAGCGGTAATATCAACGAATTCATCCGTAAAGTGCAGTATCACCTGGCCAACAAGAATGTGGATTCAGCCATCGCCGAATGCGACAGGCAGAAGGGCAGTGTGGGTAATGTAATGAAAGCCGGCTTACGCAAATACAAGGAAATGATCACCACCGGTGAACTGGATACAGAACAGAAAGTTATAGCTATTCAGAAAGAAGTGGAAGAAGCCACGGCCCTGGAACTGCCCATGCTGGAAAAGAACCTGGTATTCCTATCCACCATCGCGTCTGTAGCCACCCTGATGGGGTTGCTGGGTACGGTAATCGGAATGATCCGGGCGTTTGCCTCTCTGGGCGACAGCGGCGGGGGTGAAGCGGCGCAACATTTGAGCCAGGGTATCTCTGAAGCCCTGTATAACACGGCTTTAGGAATCGGTACCTCCGCCGTTGCCATCATCATGTACAACATCTTTACCACCAAGATTGACGGTATTACCTATGGTATTGATGAAAGCGGATTTACCCTTACACAGAGCTTTGCTTCGCTGTACAAATAATCGAATCCATCCGGGAAATTCACTGAGGATTTTATGGAAAAGGGTTCTTTCCGG
>DASRLM010000200.1:0-2192 GCA_035648455.1 Puia sp.
GTTTGGATGAACGATAGACCAGCCAGACCGTAAAGCCGATGCCCATGAGGGCCGCCGCATAGGGCAGCAATTGCCTGATCCTGAAAATCCTTTTTTTATTTTCTGCAGGGGCATTTTCTTCCGGAGCAACAGAAGAAAGGGGTTTGGGAATGTCTGCTAAAATGATCCGTTGAAGACGCTGGTTAAAATCTATACCCGCGTTTTCCGTTTCCGTTCCGGAAGAAGGGGCCTTAAAATAGGTGCTGATGATGTCTGCCAGGTATTGCTTATCGGGATTTTGCCTGAACAGTAGACGCAATTCCTCCGCTTCGGGATCGGAAGCTTCTCCGGAAAGATTGCGGGCAAGCAAAAACCATAAGCGGTCTTCGTTCATAATGGCAGCAGTTATCTATCAAAGACAACCAAACGTCATTTATCTACTAAAGGGAATAAAAATTAATTTACCTGGTTGTGGGATGTTTCCGGGTCATCGGGCCAAAATCCGCTGTCAGTGCGGTGGCTATCCGGGAAACGGCAATGGCCATCTGGGCGTCAATGGTGTTGACGGAGATATTCAGTATCTCGGACACTTCTTTGTATTTCAACCCGTCTTCCCTGATGAGCTTAAAGATCATCCTGCAGCGTGGCGGCAATGCTTCCACGGCCTTTCTTATTTTATTATACATTTCCGAGGTGATCAGGAGTTGTTCCGGATCAGCCCCTTCACTGAATTCAATATGTATGTGGTCAAATGGCTCCGTGATACTTTCTCTGGCCTTTTTGGAAAGATAATTCAGGGAAGTGTTTTTTACGGCGGTATACAGGTACACTTTCAGATTCTGAATGGCCCTGATGTTTTCTTTCTGCTGCCATATCCGGATATACACGTCTTCAATAATTTCTTCCGCAGCTTCTTTGGTTTTTACCATGGACCGTGCGAAATGAAACAACCGCATGTAAAAATAACCGTAGAGCTGCCTGAAAGCAAGTTCATTTCCGGTGGCGATCTCCTGCAGCAATCCCGGATAGCGGGAAGGATCTGAAAATGGATTGAAGATTTCCATAAGCCTCGTTTTGATTTTCACTCCTTACGGAAAGTAAAATTATTCAAAACTTTTAAGAAATACCGGAAAACATGCGGGAGGATCTTTGCGCCTCCCGGAGCGGGGAATGAATTTTTATTTTTTGGATCCGGAACCGAGCCACAGCAGGGCATTCATAATGAGCCGGTTCTGGATCTCATTTTGGAATGTGAACGACAGTTCTTTGTTGGTTTTATGCTCGTAGTCGATATCGTTGTGCCCCATATTGAAATAGATCATCCGGTATTTTTTATTGGTCCACACCACGGGATAGTAACCGCTGTGCCAGATTTCAGATGGTTTGGGTCCTGTGCCGAGCGGAAAACTCGACGTGTCGATGGACAAAAGGATATCTATATCCGGGTTGTTTCTCAGGTCATTGCTCCAGCGGTACCATTCCGATGCCGAGGATTTGAATGTGGCAGGAAGGTTCCGGGTTGCCGGATGATGCGGATCCTCCACCCGTAAAATCGCAGGCACAGGCCGCCAGGTGTTGCTGACATAGGAACCGGAACCCAGAAAGATGTTGTGGTACCAGTCCCAGTTTTGCGGGAAGTCGGAAGGCGTAAGCGCAAAGCCGGAAAAATGAAATCCCATCCAGGCGCCGCCCTGATCCATATATTGTTTAAAAGCTTCCCGCTCTGCGGGGGAATCGGGACGGGTATCTAAAAAAATCACCACCTGGTAACGGGAAAGAAAATCGGGATTCAGGTTATTCCAGTTATTGGTGGAATCATACGTAAAATGGAATTGGTGCGCCATTTGGGGAAACCAACGGTTGGCCTCCTGTACAAAACTGATGTGTGCCTGATCGTTTCTTTCTGTATAAAAAGCAATTACCTTAAATGCGGGAGAGCGGTTCTGGCTGCGCCCGGTGATAAAACAGAAAAACAATATAATAAACAGCAGCGGGTAGCTGATTGTTTTAACTTTTAAAGCGTCTGGTATCATTTTTTATACATGTGGATATAAAAATAGTTGAATCCTGCGAACCGCGTTCTATTACATCACCGGCTCCGAAATATATTTTAAGTAAATTTACAGATGGGCATGTTCACTGAAAGGACCGGAGACAGATAAGCCGGCGAACGGGAACCGGGTTTCTGAGTATAATTTAAATACCCTGTATAC
>DASRLM010000201.1:0-10191 GCA_035648455.1 Puia sp.
ATTCAGTATTTATGATGTCCATCTTGGTCGTGTAACAATTAATGGGAATTTTGCTATAATTCCAATTCTTCATTGTCAATTGTCAACTGTCCCTTGTCCATTTATCAAAAATGATGTGATATGACATTTACCCAGCTCGAATACATTCTCGCCATAGACGCCCACCGGCATTTTGCCCAGGCGGCCGAAGCCTGTTTCGTTACGCAGCCCACGCTCAGCATGCAGGTGCAGAAACTGGAGAAGACCCTGGGGGTTAAAATATTTGACCGGAGCAGGTCGCCTGTGGTTCCGACGGAAGCAGGAAAAGAAATTCTGAAGCAGGCCAGGAAAGTGCTCCAGGAGAAGGACCGGATCAAGGAAATCATTTCCGGGAGAAGGGGTTTGCTCGAAGGTGAACTGCGCATCGGGATCATTCCCACCCTGGCGCCATACCTGCTGCCGTTGTTTGTGCAGCCCTTTACCCGGAAATATCCGAAAGTGAAGCTGGTGGTATTTGAAAAGACCACCGATGTGCTGCTGCAATTGCTCCGGGATGCTGCCCTGGATGTAGGCATCCTCGTTACCCCACTCAATGAAAAAGGAATCCGGGAGGAGGTATTGTTTTATGAAGAATTGCTGGCCTATGTTTCGGAGAACAACGGATTATATCGCAAGACTTATGTATTGGCAAAGGACATTGATCCGAATAAATTGTGGTTGCTGGAAGAGGGACATTGTTTCAGGTCCCAGATGATCCATCTGTGTGAGCTGTTCAAAGCCACCCGCCAGGGAAGTCATTTTGATTATGAAGCAGGCAGTTTTGAAACCTTGCGCCGGATGGTGGAGATGAATGACGGCATCACGGTTTTACCCGAACTGGCCACCCTGGATTTCAGCAAACGGCAGCAGGGACTGATCCGGCATTTCAGGAAACCTGCTCCCATGCGGGAAGTGAGCCTGGCGGTCACACGCGATTTTGTTAAAGAGCGGCTCGTGCGCATTTTGAAGGAAGAGATCCTGACCTGTATTCCCGACAAAATCAAAAGAAATAAAGACACCCATGTTGTACCTTTATAATCCATTTTTAACCATTTAACAGCCAACCGGGTTTCGGCCATCGCCTGATCCCGGTGGTTTAGAAAAGCTCCGGTTGAACAGACGAAGCATTTCCAAATTTTCAAATTATCTAATTTTCAAATTGCCCATGCGTCTTGTCAGAAAATTCCTGCTCTCTATCCTGGGTGAAAAGCGATATCTCCGGCTGCTCGCCACTTCTTTTCAGAAGCTGTATAAAACGGGCCGGCTGGGTGTGGATTACCAGGATATTTATTTTTTAAAGCACCTGATCCGTCCGGGTGACCAGTGCATTGATATCGGTGCGCACCTTGGCTATTTTACCCTGGAACTGAGCCGCCTGGCCGGAAATAACGGTCATGTATATGCGATAGAACCCATGTCCAAATTTTACCAAACCCTGCAGGCCCTGCTGAAAAAACGGAAGACAAAAAATGTTACCCTGGAGCAATACGCCATGGGCGCGTCCGAGGAGTTTGTGGAAATGGGTATTCCCCGGGTGAACAATGTTAAAAAATTTGCCTATGCCCGGGCGGTCCGGTACAATACTTTTCTGGAGTATGTGGAATCCGAAAAGGTGAGGAACCTCGTGGGGGATGAACACTTCGGGCATCTGCAACGGGTTGATTTCATCAAGTGCGACGTGGAAGGGCTGGAACTGGCCGTTTTTCAGTCGTTCCGGGAAACTATCCGGAAACACGTGCCCATCATTTTATGTGAACTGGGTGATCCGCAGGAACGAGCCCGCCTGCTGGAGTTGCTTCAGGGAAGCGGCTATGCTATTTATTATCTTGAGCATAAAAGATTGAAGGCAATGGCTCCGGACAGCCCGGTCAAAACGGTCTCACATAATCATTATTTTATTCCCGAAGCGAGGATGGATGATTTGGAACGGGCAATTGTCAACTCTCTCCGACCCTTCTCAAATTCAGATCGGGCAAAGGGGAAACAATGAGGGGAAATTTTTCAATGGTTACATTGGAGGAATCGAGACCAAAGCCCCGTTCTTCTGAGAGGCTCACTTCCTTGAGCCAGAAATACAGTTTCATAATGATCCTTTCCAGAAAAGGCAATTCATTGTCCTGACTCAGATATTTTTCCATCACGATGACCTGGAAGTCGCCCACCACATTGTTTCTTTCCAGGGACTCATACCGGCTGGTTATATTGACTTCCTTATTTTTCACCAGGTCCTCCACCACTTTGCGGAACATCAGATTGATCTTGGGCTCGATCCGGAACCCGAGCCGGAATTCCACCCGGATGATGTCGTTGGGAATGATATGGTCCACAGAATATTCTGCGGTATAGGGATCATCGAGCGTATCGATGTGAACGAACCAGTAGATGTCGGCGCGTTTGGGTTTTTTATTCAGGATGGAATAAATGATTTTGTGTTCGATTTCTTTGGGATTGTTGGCACTGGTCATGTACATCAGGTGGGTGGAGAACTTGGGTACGGTGCGGTCGTTGCTCAGTTCCTGGATCTGCGGGATGTAATTTTCCATGCGGACAAACTCCACGTAACGGTTCTTGATCTTGCGGGAGCGGAACCATACATACATGATGGCATTAAGGCAGCCGCCAACGATCAGGGTAACGAAACCGCCATGCGGGAATTTATCCAGGTTGGCAAAAAGGAAGCTGAATTCGATGATGAGGTATACGGTCAGATAGAGGTAAATGAATCCCGAGGGGGCCCTGCGCGAGATGAGGTAGTTGGCGAATAAAATAGACGTGGCCAGCATACAGAGGGTAATGGCCAGCCCGTAAGCCGCTTCCATATGGGCAGAAGAACGGAAATACAGGGTAATTCCACAGCAGCCGATGAAAAGCATAAAGTTGATCGCAGGAATATAGAGCTGTCCCTTTTGTTCCGTGGGATAGCTGATGCGGAGTTTCGGCCACAGGTTCAGCCGCATGCTTTCACTGATCAGGGTAAAGGATCCGCTGATCAGCGCCTGGCTGGCAATGGTGGCGGCGGCAGTGGCAATCAGGATTCCGGGGATCAGGAACCAGGATGGCATGATGCTGTAGAAAACATTGTTGTTTCCGGTATCAAAAACCTGTCCCATATGACTGTGCAGGAGCCAGGCCCCCTGGCCCAGGTAGTTCAGGATCAGACAGGTTTTTACATAGATCCACGAAATCCGGATATTGCTTTTTCCGCAATGGCCCAGGTCGGAATACAGGGCTTCGGCCCCCGTGGTACAGAGGAAAACCGCACCCAGCAGCCAGAATCCCTTCGGATAAATGGTCAGCAATTCAATGGCATAAAAGGGGCTTAATGCTTTGAAGATCCCCAGGTCGTCTACCAGGTGACTGCCACCCAGCACGGCCATCATGGTGAACCAGATGAACATGATCGGCCCGAACAATTTTCCAATGGACTGCGTTCCAAATTGTTGCAGGAAGAAAAGAACCACCAGGATACCCAGTACAATGTAAACGATCGTATCCTGGGGAATATAGTTCATGTTGGGCAGCTGGCGCAACCCTTCAATGGCTGCAGTAACCGAAATGGGCGGTGTAATCATACCATCGGCCAACAGCGCGGCCCCGCCGATCATGGCAGGAATAACAAGCCACCGTTTCTGCCGCCGGACAAGGGCATACAGGGAAAAAATCCCCCCTTCCCCCTTATTATCGGCCTTTAAAGTAAGCCATACATATTTGATGGTGGTCTGCAGAGTAAGCGTCCAGATGATGCAGGACAGGCTTCCCAGAATCAACAGTTCTGAAATCACCCGGCCGTTGACAATGGCATTCAGCACATACAGGGGTGAGGTTCCGATGTCTCCGTAAATTATACCTAACGCGATAACCAGGGTGGCGATCGTTACCTTATCATTTTGTTTGCTCACGGAGTGTAAGTTGAGTGGCGGTTTCTATAACAGGACGAATTTTTAAATGGCAAACAATGTGCTCCTGAAGGGCGGCACAAAGATATAGGGAATAGGATGAAATTAACAGATTCTGAACGGAGATTTGAGTAACTTACCCCTTGTACCAATCTCTTCAGTAAGCGCATATTTATGAAATTACGATTCCTTGGCCTGCTGCTGCTCCTACCCGTGCTGATGCAGGCACAGCGCATCCAATACACCGATCCGGAACAGGACGACAACCGCAGGACAAATTTTGATATTATAGGCCGCGTTGCCGGTAATATCCTGGTTTTTAAGAACAATCACAACAGCAATTCGATTTCCGTTTATGATGATCAGATGAAGCTGATCCAGCGGGTTCTCCCGGATTACCTGCCTGAAAAGTATACCAATATTGATTTTATACAATATCCCGGTTTCTGTTACATGCTGTATGAATACCAGAAGAAAAATATTGTCCATTTTACCATGGTCAAACTGGACGGACAGGGCAAAAGGATCAGCGATCCCATGGACCTGGACACGACCCAGGTGAAATCTTCCAACAGTACCAAGATTTATACCAGCGTGCAGAGTGAGGACAAGCAAAACCTGATGATCCTGAAAATCAACAGTAAGAATCAGAAAAATTATGTTTTTTCCACATTTCTTTTTAATAAGAACCTGGAATTGCAGGACCGGCACCGCATCAGCCTGCAGGTAGACGAACGTAATACGATGTTCACCAATTTTGAGCTGGACAACGAAGGCCAGCTGATTTTCGCCAAATACATCAGCGGCAGCAACGGCGAATACGTCAGCAAAGTTTCCCTGGTAACCAAATCCGCGCTCTCCGACACTTTTTCCATCAAGGATCTGGGGGTGGGCGACCGGGTGCTGGATGAATTCAAGATCAAGGTGGACAACAACAACAAGCGTTACCTGATCTCTGCTTTTTACTACAAGCAGCGCCGGGGGAATATTGAAGGGCTTTATTCGGTGATCTGGGATAAATCCAGCGACAGCCGATTGAAGGAAAACCTGATTATTTTCAATGATGAATTGCGGGCCCTGGCAAAAAGTTCAGAATCCAGCCAGAAAATGGCCTTCAATGATTTCTTCATTAAAAACATTGTGGCCAGGAAGGATGGCGGGTATCTGGTTATCAGTGAATCGGAATACACCACATCCCGCGGCAATGCCTTTAACCGCTGGGATTATATTTACGGGTCCCCGTATATGGGGCCGATGGATTATTATTCACCCTTTTACAATCCGTATTCTCCCTGGAACCGGTATGGCGGCAACAATATTAACCGCTATAATGCGGAGAATATCATGATCCTTTCATTCGACAGGAACAGCAACATGGAGTGGAGCAACGTGATCCCGAAAAGTCAGTTTGATGACGACGGCAATAACCTGATCTCTTACCAGCTGATGAATACCGGCGGGGCACTTCATTTTCTGTATAATACCTACGAAGGAAGAACCCTGCTGTTGTCGGACCAGAGCATTTCCGCCGATGGCAAGCTCACCAGATATCCCACCCTGCGAAACCTGGACAAAGGATATTCCTTTATGACGCGATACGGAAAACAGATCAGCAGTAATCAAATTGTAATACCTTGCCTTTTCAGGAATTATCTTTGTTTCGCAAAAATAGATTTTTAAAACAACCTGCCGGTGATCGGTATTTTTAAACAAAAGGCACCCACCAACGCCTTACTGCTGTTCGTTTATGCCCTGGTGCTGAAGTTCCCTGTTTTTCTTCATCCGTTTTCGCCTGTGCTGCATCCGGAGGATAATTATCTGTACCGGTTTATCCTCACAGGCCTGGATTCTCTGTTTGGTCATGCCGCCCTTCCATTTGCCATCCTCAGTTTCATCCTGTTGTTTTCGCAGGCAACTCTGCTGAACAGCATCTGTAATTTTCATAAGATCCTGCCGAAAGCCAATTATTTACCCGGCATGTCTTACATCCTGGTCACCTCTTTGTTGCCGGACTGGGGCCATTTTTCTGCACCATTGCTCATCAATTCCATCATCATCTGGTGCTGGTACCGGATGATTGCCCTGTACAACAGCCCTTCACCGGTATCCGCCATCTTTAATATCGGATTGTTCCTCGGGCTCGCAACCCTGCTGTACATGCCGGCTATCGCTTTTTTATTGCTGTTGTTCTTCGCCCTGCTGATCATGCGGCCTTTCCGCATTCAGGAATGGTTCGTTGGTGTTATCGGATTTACTTCTCCTTATTATTTCCTGATCCTGATACTGTATTTTATTCATCAGCTGCACTGGAAAAATCTCGTGCCGTATATTCATTTTGCGCTCCCCCCCATTCCGGACTCCATATGGATAACGGCGGCCATCAGTTTTCTGATCATACCCTTTGTGGTAGGGGGTATTTTTGTTCAGAACAACCTGAATAAAATGCTGATCCATGTAAGGAAAAGCTGGAGCCTGTTGCTGGTATTTCTGATTGCGGCGGTTTTGGTGGTCCTGATCTATAAAGCAGGTTCTTATGAAAACTGGATTGTGATGGCGATGCCGTTTGCCGTGTTCCATGCTGCGGCTTATTTTTATCCCGCTAAAAAATGGCCCCCGCTGCTGCTGCACTGGATCTGCTTTTCTGTGGCCATCGTGGTGAACTATCTCTTGTAATTCCCCTTTTCGCGGGAATGAATTACCTTTATTGCGTAAATATTGAACATGAAATTTGGGGTTGTTGTATTTCCGGGATCCAATTGCGACAGAGACATGCAATTCTCCCTCCAGGAAGATCTGGGCCATGAAGTGATCATGCTCTGGCACAAGGATACGGACCTGAGTATGTTTTCTACGGAAGATTGCCTGGTCCTGCCCGGTGGTTTTTCTTACGGAGATTATCTCCGGTGTGGGGCTATTGCCCGCTTCAGTCCCCTGATGCAGCCGCTGATCCAGTTCGCGGACCGCGGGGGCATGGTGCTCGGGGTTTGCAATGGTTTTCAGATTCTCTGTGAATCCCATTTGCTTCCCGGTGTTTTACTTCGTAATGCCAACCAGCAGTTCATCAGTAAAAATGTACATCTTACGCAGCCCGGCGGCCGCCCGCTGAAGATCCCGATTGCCCATGGGGAAGGACGCTATTTTGCCGAGGATAAAATACTGGATGAACTGGAATCCAATGGCCAGGTGCTATGGAAATACTGTGATGAACAGGGCGCCGTAACGGCAGGTTCCAATTTTAACGGAAGCACCCGTAACATCGCCGGTATTTGTAATCAGAACCGGAATGTATTTGGCCTCATGCCCCATCCGGAAAGAGCCACTTCCGAATATCTGGGAAATACTGACGGGCGCCTGCTTTTTCAACAGTTACTGCAGATCAGAAAAATGCAGACCGCAACCCGGCATCCGGAATTTGCGAATATTTAGACCCACCCCTATGCCAAAAAGGTCCGGTGTTTTTCTTCTTTTGTGTTTGTTTTTTGTACAGCTTCAGGCACAGGACAGTTCGGCGGTTGATTGGCAGGTTTCTTCGGTTAAAAACGGAACGCATTATCAACTTGTTTTTAAGGCAACCATCAAACCGGGATGGCAATTGTATGGACCGGATCAGGACATCAGCGGAACGGCATCCATGGAGCTGCGTTTTGCAGACTCTTCCATCAAGGCAAAAAAGCCCCTCTCCTCAGAAAGCAAATCGGTAAAGCGCAACATCAGTTTGTTTGACAACGCGGTTTTTAATTTGTATGAAACTGCTGCATCATTTGCGGTTCCGATAAATTTGAATGGAACGGTACCGGCCCATTTGCTGGGAACCCTGAATTTCTTTTACGGCAAACAGGATGAATTTTATTCCGGTAGTTATCCTTTTACGGCGGAGTTGGCGGGCGGGATCAGTTCCGGAGCGCGCATAAGAATTCCTGCCATTGATTTAAAACATCCGGTCAGCCCCTGCGGGGATGTGGGTACGGAAGGGAAGGGGCTGCTGAGTATTTTTCTGTTGGGTTTGGCTGGTGGTTTCATTGCCTTGCTGACACCCTGTGTATTTCCGCTGATTCCGCTCACGGTTTCTTTTTTTACCAAGAAAGCGGGTAACCAGCGTAAAGGCCCGGGGCATGCCCTCCTGTATGGATTTTTTATTTTTCTTATTTATATTTTACTGAGCCTTCCCTTCCATTTGCTCGATCATACGGATCCGGAAGTGCTTAATAATATTTCCACCAATGTATGGCTCAACCTGGGTTTCTTTGTGATTTTTGTTGTTTTTGCGATTTCGTTTTTTGGTTATTTCGAAATTAATCTGCCGGGCAGTGTGGCCAATTCGGTGAACAGCAAATCCGGTGGGAGCACCCTGGCCGGCATTTTCTTTATGGCCCTCACCCTGGCGATCGTTTCGTTTTCCTGTACCGGTCCGATTCTGGGGACGCTGCTTGCCGGAGCCCTCTCCAACAATGGCGGCGCCACCCAACTCAGTTTTGGAATGGGTGGATTTGGACTGGGCCTGGCGTTGCCTTTTGCTCTTTTTGCCTTGTTTCCGGGTTGGCTGACCTCCCTGCCCAAATCCGGCGGATGGCTTACCTCTGTAAAAGTGGTGCTTGGTTTTCTCGAGCTGGCCATGGCGGTGAAATTTCTTTCAAATGCGGACCTGGTTCAACAATGGGGATTGGTGAAAAGGGAGACTTTTATCGGATTCTGGGTCCTGATCGGATTGCTGCTGACTTTATATCTCCTGGGTAAGATCCGTTTTCCACACGATGGCCCGGTGAAAAAATATGGTCCGGTCCGCATCGGATTCATCCTCCTTTTTGCTGCGGCAACAATTTATCTTATTCCGGGCGTAACCAATACGGCGGGAGCCAATTTGTCCCTGATCAGTGGATTCCCCCCGCCTTTATGTTATTCCATTTATAAAAACCCGGTAAACTGCGAAAAAGGGGTTGAACCCCTGAGGGATTACGAGCAGGCATTGGCCAGGGCGAAAAAAGAACATAAACCCCTGTTGATCGATTTCACCGGGTGGGCATGTGTAAATTGTCGTCGCATGGAAGAAAATGTATGGACCGAAAACGGAGTAAAAAGCCTGATGCGGGATTCTTTTGTGCTGGTGTCTTTGTATGTAGATGAGCGAAAACTTTTACCTGCCACGGACCAAATGGTTTATACGACGAAAGATCACGCCAGTAAAAGCATCATTACGGTAGGGGATAAGTGGGCAACCTTCCAATCTGAAAATTTCAATTCTGTTCAGCAACCCCAGTATGCGATCATCAGCCCGGAAGAAAAAGCACTCACTTATACCAAGGGGTATACACGTAAACCGGCTGAATTTGCCGGTTGGCTGAATTGCGGATTGAAAGCTTTTAATAAATTGACAAGGGACAAGGGACAGTTGACAATGGAGAAAAGGCAGAAATAAATACATTTTCAATTGTCCATTAAAAAAAACTTCCGGTGAAAAAGTGCTTCTTTTATTGAAGCGCTTTTTACGCCGGAAGAGTAATAAATAATTTCCGGAAAAAAGAATGTAAAATTTAACTTATAGGGCAATTCTTTTTTCTGTCATCATTTTACGCAGGTTGATCAGTCCGTACCGCATACGACCCAGGGCCGTATTGATACTGCAGTTTGTTAAAGAGGCGATCTCTTTAAAACTCAGGTCAGCATAGTGACGCAGAATGATCACTTCACGCTGATCTTCAGGAAGCAGGTCCAGCATCCGTCGTACACGGTCGTGGCTTTGCCTTTTCATGATTTTAACGTCAGCGCCGTCTTCTGTGAAATTGATGACTTCGAAAATGTCCCGGTCATCACTGGTCTTGATGGTGGGGGTTCTTTTCACCTTGCGGAAATGATCCACGCAGAGGTTGTGTGCAATGCGCATTGCCCAGGGAAGGAACTTGCCTTCTTCTGTATACCGGCCGCCACGGATGGTGTCGATAATTTTAATCAGAACGTCCTGGAAAATGTCCTCGGCCAGGTACTTGTCCTTGACCAGGAAGAGAATAGATGTGTACAGCTTGTCCTTGTGGCGGATTACGAGAGCCTCTAAGGCCTGTAAGTCGCCGTCGCGAAACGAATGGATTAATTCATGATCGGTTTTCGTACGTAGCGAATTCATAAACTTCTACGGTTTTTAAAGGTGATAGGATATATGTTGGATTTTAGAACGCTTGGCTTTTCGGTGTAGAAGTGCTTACTCGATAATTATTATTTTATTGTGGTAAAAAGATGAATCAGGAAATAAAGATATACAATTTTTGGAAAAAACAACATTTTGGGA
>DASRLM010000202.1:0-5638 GCA_035648455.1 Puia sp.
GATAAGGCCTTAGTACCCGCAGGTTTTCTGGAAATACCTTTGGGCGAGCTTAAAAAAATAGGGGGATTGGAAACGGCCAGGGAAATTTCTCAGCAACCGGTATTGTGGAGAAAGACCTGGAAATTGGTTTCTGAAAAAAAAGAGGAACTGAAAAGCTTTCTGAACAAGGCCTACAGCATTGATAATCTTGAAATTATACTTACGGGGGCAGGCACATCCGCCTTTATAGGAAACATCCTTCACGGGTATTTCCAGAAAAATACGCAAAAGAGTACGATTCCCCTTTCAACCACCGATATTTTAACCCATCCCGAACTTTATTTCCAGGGTAAAACCATCCTGCTGATTTCATTTGCCCGGTCGGGAAACAGTCCGGAAAGCCTGGCTACCGTTAACCTGGCTAATTATTACTGCACCCGGGTTTTTCATCTAATCATATGCTGTAACCCGGATGGCCAGTTGGCCAGGGTTAAACAGGACCAGAACAACTATATTTTTTTATTGCCCGCCGAAGCCGAGGACCTGAGCGTGGCGATGACCGGAAGTTTTACTTCCATGCTGCTGGCAGGCCTGCTGATTTCGCGGCTGGACGAATTGGATACCCTTAAAGATCAATTGCTGCGGCTTATCCGGTACGGAGAAAATTTCATCCGGAACTACACTTCCAAACTCAGGGAAGTGGCCGCCCTGTATTTCGATCGCGCCGTGTTCTTAGGCTCCGGCCCCTTGCAGGGAGCAGCCAAAGAATCCGATTTAAAACTGCAGGAATTTACCGGGGGCATGGTGATCTGCAAACACGATTCGTTCCTCGGTTTCCGGCATGGACCAAAAGTGGTCATCACCCCTGCCACCCTGCTGGTATATTTATTCTCCAACAACGAATATGTTCACCGTTATGAAACCGATCTGGTGAACTCCGTCAACAAGGGTGAACGCGGCCGCTACCAGATCGGCATTTCCGAATCCCCGCTGGAGGAGGATGGTTTAGATTTAAATCTTTATTTTGCCGACGATGAAGGCAGTATTGAAGAAGAATTTCTATCCGTATGCAGTGTGCTGCCCGCACAACTGATTGGCTTTTTCAAGGCCATTCACCTGGGGCTGAAACCCGATAATTCGGCTGAGAACGGCACCATTACACGCGTCGTGGAGGGCGTGATCATTTATCCGAAGAACAAACAAATTATTGCCGGCAACTGATCCTTTTCTTTCAGGGTCAACTTCCAGAAATCATTCAGCTGCATCCTCATAAAAATGGTATTACCATACATGCATCCGGAAAATAAAATTGATGTGATTGTTGTAGGCGAACTGAACGTGGACCTGATCCTCAACGGGATCGGCACGCTTCCGGCGCTTGGGAAGGAAATCCTGGCATCCGGCATGACGCTGACCCTCGGAAGTTCTTCTGCCATTTTTGCAAGCAACCTCAGCAGCCTGGGATCGAAGGTTTCCTTTGCCGGTAAAATCGGAAACGATCTTTTCGGAAACCTGGTACTGGAAAGTTTGCACGATAAAGGGGTTAATACGAACCTTATTCTTCAAAGCGACGATCTGCATACCGGAGCTACGGTGGTGCTGAATTACCAGGAAAACAGGGCCATGGTCACTCATCCGGGCGCTATGGAGCATTTGCAAAGCCATGAAATACCAAAAGAAAAAATAGCCAGTGCCAAACACCTGCACCTCTCTTCTTATTTTCTTCAGAAGGGCATGATCAAAAATATGGTATCCTTTTTCCGGGAGGCAAAGCAATGCGGACTGACCACTTCCCTGGACCCGCAGTGGGATCCCGAAGAAAAATGGGAAATGAATCTGCAGGAGCTCCTGCCCTGGGTTGATGTTTTTCTGCCCAATGAAGAAGAATTGCTGAACCTGACGCGTCAACCGGACACGGGGGCCGCACTCGATATGCTTTCCGCATTTGCGAACCGCGTGGTTGTAAAATTGGGCAACCGCGGAAGCCTTTCCGCTTATCGGGGGGAACGAAAACTCCTTCCGGCTTTTCACAACAGTTCGGTGGTGGATGCCATCGGAGCCGGGGACAGTTTTAACGCCGGGTTCATCCACCAGTTTATTCAGGATGCTGAACCGGAAGCCTGTCAGCGGTTCGCCAATCTGATCGCCGCCATTTCCACAACAGCAGCGGGGGGTACCGGCGCATTCCGGGATATTCATCACAAAATCCAAAATGCCGGCAATTTATATGGATTCCGCTAAGAAAATGAAACTAGCAGACAAGCTTAAAATGATGCAGGCGGGGAAATCGGCCCTGCTCGCCACCAATTTTTATAATTTCGAAACCCTTCAGGGCGTATTGCAGGCCGCCAAAAACCGCAATCTGCCGCTGATCCTCCAGCTCACCCAAAGTTCGCTGGATTATATGCGGCTACCCATCGCCGTTAGCATGGCGAGAGCCGCGCTCCTGGAATATGGCGTGGAAGGATGGATCCACCTGGATCATTCCGGGTCTTATGAATCGATACAGCGTTGCCTGGATGCCGGTTTTGACTCGGTGATGATCGATGCCAGCGAAAAAAGTCTGGCAGAAAATATAGCCAGCACCCGCCGCGTAGTGGAACTGGCTGCCGGCTATGGGGCCTGCGTGGAAGCCGAATTGGGTTATGTGGCCAAACTGGGGCAGTCAACCGAGAAAACAGGATTTACAGAACCGGAGGAAGCGCGTTATTTTGCGCAGGAAACGGGCATTGACGCGTTGGCGGTGGCAATCGGTTCCGCCCATGGATTTTACAAAGAGGAACCCAGGCTGGATCTGGAGCGGCTCAGCCGCATCCATGCCATCACCGATGCCGCCCTGGTGCTGCATGGAAGTTCAGGCATTCCCGGCGCCTCGGTAAGGGAAGCGGTTAACCGCGGTATCTGTAAAATAAACCTCGCCACAGAAATAAAAAACATCTTTATGCTCAGTCTGAAGAAGGAACTTACCCGGACGGATGAGATCGACCTCCGCAAAGTATTTCCGCCGGCCACGCAGGCCATCGTCCGGCTCGTGGAAGAAAAATTAATCATCGCAGAAAATAAATAGTATGACAAAAACCAAGTATCCCCTGATGGGCTGTTTTTTTTGCCTTATGTTTTTTAGCCGCTGTGCAGGGCCCGGACAGGAAAAACAGGAAAGTCAATATTATACGGAGGCCGACTACTATACCACAAAGAAAGCCGATACCCATGTCCATATCAATACGGCCGAAACCTACTTCATCACGTTCTCGGCAAAGGAAAATTTCCGGTTGATCGACCTGAACGTAGATGCTCCGGGATATCCGACGATCGAGCAGCAAAGGAGTTTTCTCATCCGTCACATCAAAGAATTCCCGGACGAACTTTGCTTTTGCACCACTTTCCGGACCGACAACGGCTTTGAAGATGCGGACTGGCAAAAAAGGACGATCGACTACCTGAAATCTTCTTTCGACAGCGGCGCCATCGGCGTAAAAGTGTGGAAGAATATCGGGATGAGCCTGAAAAATAAAAAAGGAGAATTCGTGATGATCGACGATCCCCGCTTTGATCCCATCATTGATTTCATTTCCCAGTCCGGAAAAACGCTTGTCGGCCATCTCGGAGAACCAAAAAATTGCTGGCTTCCGCTAAATGAGATGACCGTAAATAACGACAGGGCATACTTTAAGGAACACCCGGAATACCACATGTATCTACATCCGGAATATCCTTCCTATCAGAACCAGATTGATGCGCGGGATCACATGCTGAGAAAACATCCGGCCCTGCGTTTCGACGGGGCACACCTGGCCAGCCTGGAATGGAGCGTGGACGAACTGGCAAAACGGCTGGACAGTTTTCCGAACATGGCCGTGGATATGGCCGAACGCGTTTGCCACCTTCAATACCAGTGTATTCAAAACTATCAGAAGGTTCGTGATTTTGTGATCAAATACCAGGACAGGCTGTTGTACGCCACTGATCTGGAAGTGAACGACAGCACGGATTCTACGGAAGCCAAGAAACACATCCACGACACCCGCTTTGGACACTGGAAATTCTTTATTTCGGATTCCGTCATGACCACGCCGGAAGTGAACGGATCCTTCCGCGGCCTGCATCTTCCTAAAGAAGTAGTGAATAAAATCTATCTGAAGAATGCCGAAAAATGGTTTCCGGCCTTCAATAAAAACTAACCGGATGAAATTTCTTATTATTATGGCAGGTTCCTTATGCTCAGCATTGGCCGGTAATGCCCAAACACCCGGCGAAAATCCGGCTTTACATATAAAACAATGTGCAGACTTTACCCTGACCGGCAACGGATCGGATCAGACGTGGAATTTGGCCTCCTGGATAAATATACCGTTGCGCACCAACACAAAGGTTCATTTTGAAACAAAGGTGAAAATATTATATTCTCCTACCGGCCTTTATTTTCTTTATTCCTGCCAGGACAGCATACTCACCGCTTCCATGCAATCGGATTTTCTGGATCTCTGGAATGAGGATGTGGTGGAAGTCTTTCTGCAGCCGGACGAAAAAAGACCCGCCTATCTGGAATACGAACTTTCACCGCTCAATTTTGAATTGCCCATCAGCATTTATAATGAGGGAGGAAAACTCAATAGCTGGATCCCTTTTCATTATGAAGGGGACCGGCGAACCCGGCATGCCGTTTCCATAGAGGGCGGCGAAAAAAAACCCCATGCCGCTGTAAGCGGCTGGCTCGCCGAGTTTTTTATTCCCTACAAACTGATGCATCTCTTAACGGACCCGCCTTCCAGGGGCACCCGCTGGAAGGCCAATTTGTACCGGATCGATTACGATCATGGTGAAACTCTTTTTTCATGGAGACCCACCAGCGGAAACTTTCATGAATATGAAAAATTCGGGGATCTGGTTTTTGATTAGGAAAAATAAACGGACTGCAGTTATGAAAAATAAATATGCATCGCGAAATATCGTAACGACCATTTTACTTTTCACCGGCTGCCTCTTCTCCTGTTCATCACCACAACCCACGACCCACGCAACCATTGGGAAAAATGGGAACATGCAAACGATCCGTATTCCGGAAAATGCCGGTCCGGTGATCCGGATGGCCGCCGCTGAATTACAACGCTACCTGCAAAAGATCACAAAGGAAAAGCTGAATATCCAAACGGATTCCGGATCATCCGCAGTTGCCGGTGATATCCAATTGAAACTGACCGCCGATACCGCTTTGCAATGGGATGGATTTAAAACCAGCATCCGCCCGGATCAAATCATGCTCTCGTCAAACCAGCCACGCGGATTATTGTATGCGGTATATGACCTGCTTGAAAAATCAGGCTGTTCATTTGTGTATCCGCGAGAAAATGAAGAAGCCGTTCCGCAAAAGGAACAGATCATATTTCAGCCCGAAACAAAAATCAGCAATCCCATACTGGAGCATCGCGGCCTGGCACCCTACGGATTACAGGCCGGCAGTGTTCGGCTGGGCGCGGATTTTATCAGCTGGATGGCCAAGAATAAATTTAATTATATCCTGGTATCAGAAGACCGGCCCAGTGACAGTGACGGCCCCGCCCATGGCTCCGTTTGGAAAGAAGTGACCAAAACGCTTCTTCCCGAATTGCAAAAAAGAGGATTCATCATTGAAATGAGCGAGCATTGTGCGCCCGTATTT
>DASRLM010000203.1:0-11568 GCA_035648455.1 Puia sp.
CTTTCACTTTACACCCCGGGCGCAGGAAGAGGAAATTCCGCCGCCGCCGACCCATGCAGATACATTAATCGGTTCACTCAATCCGGAACGGGCATTTAATGTGCTGAGATATGATATTTCCATCACCCCGGATTATGAAGCCCAGTCCATCACCGGAAAAAATATCATCACATACCTGGATTATGGTCTTGTGTATATGCAGATTGACCTGCAGGAGCCGTTGATTATCGACAGCATCATTTACCGCGACCGAAGCCTTTTTTTTAAGCGCGAAGGAAATGCCTGGCTGGCTTATGTGGGGGATTCTGTGAACAGAGCGAAAGGTTGCCCGCATGCCATACAAACCCTCACGGTGTATTATCACGGCCATCCGAAAATAGCGGCAAAACCACCCTGGGACGGAGGCTGGATATTCACAAAAGATGCATTGGGCCGTCCCTGGATGAGTGTGGCCTGCGAAGAAGCAGGCGCCAGCATTTGGTATCCCTGCAAAGATTACCTGGGAGACGAGCCGGACAGCGGAGCCAGTTTATCCATAACCGTTCCGGACAGCCTGGTGGCCGTTGGCAACGGGCGACTAAAAGAAAAAATCAATAACGGGGATGGCACCAGCACCTGGACCTGGGCAGTTAAAAGCCCCATCAATAATTACAACATCATCCCCTGTATCGGGAAATATTCAACCTGGCATTCCGGTTTTGACGGGGAAAAAGGAAAGCTGGACTGTGATTTCTGGGTGTTGGATTATCAGGTGGCCAAAGCAAAGAAGCATTTCAGCCTTGTTGATTCCATGCTAACCTGTTTTGAATATTGGTTTGGGCCATATCCTTTTTATGAAGACGGATACAAACTCGTTGAAGCCCCTTATCTCGGCATGGAACACCAGAGTAATATCGCTTACGGAAATCATTATTTGCAGGGATATGCGGGCAGGGATTTATCCGGAACGGGATGGGGCTTAAAATGGGATTTTATCATCGTACATGAAAGCGGTCATGAATGGTTTGGCAACAGCATCACCGCTAAAGACATCGCTGATGAATGGATACACGAAGCCTTCACCGATTACAGTGAGACCTTGTACACCGCATATTACTTCGGCAGGGAAGCGGGCGATGCTTATATCATCGGACTCAGAAAGAATATTCGAAATAAATTCCCGATCATTCAATATTACGGCGTTCATCGCGCGCCTGCGGATACGGATGAATATTACAAAGGCAGTAACATGATCCATACCATACGGCAGGTGATCAATAACGACAGCCTGTTCCGGAAAATATTGCGGGGGCTGAACCGTACTTTCTACCATCAAACCGTGACGGCAAACGATATTGAGCAGTACATCAACCGGGCTGCGGGAATAAATTTCACACCGGTATTCAACCAGTACCTGAGAAGTACAGCGGTTCCGGTATTGGAGTATAGGCTGACCGGAGACGAACTACGGTACCGGTGGAGTCATTGCAACGCTGATTTTGACATGCCCGTAAAAGTGACTATTCAGGGAACCCGCTGGCTGCACCCCGCAACCCAATGGCAGAAAACCCGGTTGAATCCGAAAGGCAAAAAACAGCTTATCGTCGACCCCAATTTTTATGTCGGCGTTAAAAACCTGGGTAGCGCGGAGCCAAACCCGTGAATTGATCTAAAACCTTCATCTTTGCAACGCAACTTCATTTGCGTATGAGTACAATCCGGCGGCAAAGCATTCTTTCATCCGTCATTATTTATCTGGGCTTTGCGCTGGGCTTTCTGAACACTTACCTGTTTACCCGTCAGGGCGGCTTTACGCCCGACCAGTACGGGCTGACGGGCATTTTCATTGCCATTGCGAATATTTTCAATGCGTTTGCCAACCTGGGCATGCAGGCCTATATCTATAAGTTTTATCCTTATTATCACGACAACCTCACGGTCAGGGACAACGACATGATGACCCTGGCACTCGTCACCTCCCTGCTGGGGTTTTTAATGGTTATGATGGCGGGATATATATTCAAAAATCTCGTGATCCGTAAGTTTGGCGCCCATTCGGGAGAACTGATCACCTATTATTCCTGGATATTTCCCTTTGGGTTTGGTCTCACCATGTATTCCCTGCTCGAGTCCTATGCCTGGCAATTGAAAAAATCTGTGCTCACCACTTTCCTTCGGGAAATGTTGTTCCGGGTGTTTACCACCATACTCATCGTACTGGTATTTACCCGGGCAATCCGTGATTTTGATCTGTTCATCAAATACTATTCATTCACCTATATCCTCCTGGCCCTTATCCTGCTCATTTTAATGATCCGGTCAAATCAAATCCACCTCACGTTCCGGATCAGCCGGGTAACCCGGAAATTTTATAAAAAGATTGTCGTGCTGTGTTCCTTTATCTGGAGCGGTGGCCTGATCTATAATATTTCCAATGTATTCGATACGATCGTGATTGCTGCCGTAATGCCCCACGGGTTGGCTTTTGCCGGCATTTTCACCCTGGCGCAAAATGTGGCCAGCCTGATCCAGGCTCCCCAGCGCGGCATCGTCGCGGCTTCCATCGGACCTTTATCCAGGGCCTGGAAAGACAAGGACTACGAAAAGATCAACCGGATTTATCAGCGTTCTTCCATCAACCAGCTGCTTTTTGCCTGCGGGATCTTTGTGCTGATCTGGCTCAATTTTACCGATGGGGTAAAAACATTTCATCTGCAGTCAAACTATCTTCAGGCGCAGGAGGTTTTTATATTTCTCGGGCTGATCCGTATTGTGGATATGGGTACCGGATTAAATTCACAGATCATCGGCACGTCCACCTTCTGGCGGTTCGAATTTTTTACCGGCATGATCCTGCTGGCCATCACCCTCCCCCTCAATTATATCCTTACCAAAAAAATGGGTGTTGTGGGACCGGCCATTGCCACACTCCTTGCCCTGACCGTTTACAATACCATCCGGTATTTTTTCCTGCTGAGAAAGTTCAACATGCAGCCCTTTAATATCCGGACGATATTCACCCTTTTGCTGGCCCTTGCCGGATATTACGTAACGCACCGCCTGTTTCACAGCCTGCACGGAATAAGCGGGCTGGTGCTCCGGACGGTCCTGTTTATGGTTATTTATCTTTCCGGTGCGCTGCTCCTTAAATTATCACCAGATATTATTCCGGTCTGGAATACTTTAAGAAAGAAAATGCCGATTCCCTATCTTCGCAGCCGCAAATAAGTTCTTATCAGATGATCACGAGAAGAAATATCAGGGTTAAAATCATGCAAACCCTATACTCCCTGGAGTCTCAGGAAAATGCAAAACCGGGAGAAGCGCAGAAGATCTTACAAAAACATTTTGACCATTCCCGGCAACTGCTTGTTTATCTCCTTTTTTTTCTGACTGAAATTGCGCGTTATGCGGAAAAAGATTCCGCCCGCAGATCGGGTAAACACCTCCCCACCGAGCTCGATAAAAACGTAAATACCAAACTGGCGGGGAACCAGTTGCTCTGGAACATCCTGGAGCAGGAATCTTTCCGGGAGGCCCTCACGCTGGAAAAACCGGAACTGACCGAATACGCAGACCTGGTCCGCAAACTTTATCTGGAACTGCGGGACACGGAGGAATATAAAAAATACATCGCGGATGGGGCCCGGGACAAAAAGCAGGAAAAAGAGATCCTGGAATATATTTTCAACGATTTCCTGCTTCCCCATGAAGCCTTTGAAAGCCATCTGGAAGAATTCTTCAGCAACTGGAGCGATGATGCCGAGATGATGCAGAAACTGGTTTCCGGTTTTCTGAACAAGATCAGCGCATTTAATTTTCAGGAAATTGTCAGTCCCGATAAAGCAGCCTTCGCCCGCAGCCTGCTTGATGCCGTACTGGAGAAAAAGGAACTGACCCTGGGCATGATCCGGCCGAAATTAAAAAACTGGGATGCGGACCGTATTGCCACCCTCGATATGATCCTGATGCAGATGGGCGTTTGTGAATTCCTCTTCTTTGAAACCATTCCGCCCAAAGTGACCATCAACGAATACATCGACCTGGCAAAGGACTACAGCACCCCCCAAAGTGGTCAGTTTGTGAACGGTATCCTGGATAATATCCATAAGGAACTGGTGCAGGAAGACAAGATGCACAAGGTGAATTTTAAAGCTCCCTGAGCAATGACAGCTTTTTTATATAGGTTTGCAAAAAATCGCAAAATGCGCCTGGCTGTTCTTCTGGTTTTCCCGGTCCTTTTTATCTTGTCCTGTGGCGGGAACGATCAGCAAAAGCACATGGCCGGAATGAAGATACCGAAAGACAGCAGCCTGTTTACCACCATAACCTGGCTCGATTCCACCAACCGGAATTTCGGAACCATTCCGGAAGGCAGAAAGCTGGACGTCACTTATCGTTTTATCAATTCGGGGGCGAAGCCGCTCATTATAGAAAGGGTGCAGCCGAGTTGTGGATGTACGGTGGCCGAACAACCCGAAGAACCCATCCTTCCGGGAAAAGAAGGCGTTATCAAAGCCTCCTTCAGCAGTGAGGGCCGTGTGGGCGTCAACAACAAATCCATTCTGGTGTTTGCCAATACCCGGGGCAGCCAGAACAATGAAGTACGGTTCAGTGTTGTGGTGGAGAAGAAAAAGTGGTGAGCAAATTCGAGTCTAATTAAAAACTATATCATGAATCATTCAGTTATTTTATTGCAGTCATCGCCCGGAGGAGGCACTTTACAATTCGTTCTTTTAGGCGGTATGATCCTGGTGTTCTGGCTTTTCATGATCCGTCCCCAGGCCAAAAAAGCCAAGCTGGCCAAATCGTTCCAGGAGAATATGCAGAAAGGTGATAAGATCGTAACCATCGCCGGTATCCATGGAACCGTGAATAAAGTAAATGAAGACGGAACCCTCATGCTGGAAACCAGTCCTGGGAGTTATATGAAAATTGAAAAAAGTGCGATCTCGATCGATTGGACGAATAACCTCAAAAAGGCAGCAGCAGCTACCGATAAAAAATAATACGTCAAAACAGAGAAACGCTTCCGGATATCCAGAAGCGTTTCTTTTTTAACCAGGCAGTGCAATGTTGAAGATCGGCTTGACCGGCGGTATTGGCTCGGGAAAAACAACCGTGGCGCAGATATTCGAAGTGCTGGGCATTCCCGTGTACCATGCCGATGAAGCAGCCAAAAAGCTGATGAATGAAAATCCGGAACTGAAAAAAGGGATTATCAGCCGTTTCGGCGCCGGGGCATACCCGGATGGAAAGCTGGACCGGCGCTATCTGGCCGAACTGGTTTTTTCAGATCCCGAAAAACTTTCCCGCCTGAATGAGATGGTACATCCCGTTACCCTGCACGACGCAGATCTCTGGATGCGCAAACAGCATTCCCCCTACGTGGTGAAGGAAGCGGCTATCATCTTCGAGGCCAATCTCAGATCCTTTTACGATTTTGTGATCGGGGTAGCCGCCCCGGAATCTCTGCGTATAGAACGCGTGATGAAAAGGGATCGGAGCACCCGTGAAAAAGTATTGTTACGCATCCGGCAGCAAATGGATGAAGAAGAAAAAATGCGTCTCTGTGATTTTGTTATTGTGAATGATGAGCAGCAGGGTATTTTGCCGCAGGTGCTGAAGATTCATGAGTTGTTGCTGGCGAAAGGGATGACGGATGACGGATGACCGACTTTTATTGCGAACACGCACATGAAGTCCGTCATCCGTCATCCGTCATCTGTCAACCTATTTCAGCTTCCCCAAAGCATCCCCAATCCTTTTCCACGCCGTCTCAATATTCGTCATGCTGTTGGCGAAAGAAAAACGCACACAGCGCGGTTCACCAAAAGCATCGCCCATCACAGAGGATACATGCGCCGTATTTAACAGGTACATGCAGAAATCATTGGAATTTTTTATGAGATTGGTTCCGTCGGTTTTCCCGAAATAGGAGGAAATGTCAGGAAAAATATAAAAAGCACCCTCGGGATTAAAGCATTTTATGCCCGGGATCTGGTTTACCAGCGCCAGGGTCTTCTCTCTTCTCCTGGCAAATTCTTCTACCATGTCCAGCGAAGGCCTGAGATCCGTTGTCAGGGCCGTGACCGCTGCTTTCTGGGCAATGGAATTGGTGCCGCTGGTGAACTGGCCCTGCAATTTTTCGCAGGCTTTGGCCACATCCACAGAAGCTGCCAGATAACCCAGCCGCCAACCCGTCATCGCGAACCCTTTGCTCAGTCCGTTGATCAGCACGATCCGGTTCTTCAGATCGTCGAACTGGGCGATGCTTTCGTGTTTTCCCACAAAATTGATGTATTCATATATTTCATCCGAGATAATGAATATATCGGGATGTTTTCTGAACACTTCCGCCAGTGCCGCAAGTTCTTTTTTATTGTAAACAGCGCCGGAAGGATTGCAGGGCGAAGAAAACAAAAAGGCTTTGGATTTGGCGGAGATGGATGCTTCCAGCTGTGCCGGAGTGATTTTGAATCCGGACTCCAGGGGAGTATGCACTTCCACTACTTTCCCGCGGGCAATTTTAACGAGTTCGGAATAGGTTACCCAGTAAGGCGTGGGTATGATCACTTCTTCCCCTTCATCCACCAGCGCCAGGATGGCATTGGCCAGGGTCTGTTTGGCTCCGGTGGACGCGACAATATTCTCCGGTTTATAATCCAGGTTATTGTCCCTTTTTAATTTGGTACAGATGGCTTCCCGGAGATCCAGGTATCCTGGAACGGGTGTGTAATGGCTCCAGTTATCATCAATGGCTTTTTTGGCAGCATGCTTGATGTGTTCGGGGGTATCAAAATCCGGTTCACCCAGACTCAAATCAATAATATCAATCCCCTGGGCCCTGAGTTCCCGGCCGAGTTTGGCCATTTTCAGGGTTTCGGGTTCGCTGAAACGGGACAGAATAGAAGATAATTGCATAATATTTTGGTTGCGGCCGCAAAGGTATAGGTTTTGGGGGTAATGCGAAAGACAGGGTTGACTGATGACGGATGACGGATGACCGACTTTAATGGCGAATCCGCACCGGAAGTCCGTCAACCGTCATCCGTCATCCGTCAACCCTAATTATGGCGTATACTTTTCAGCTTCAAACTATCCGCACCCGCTGAGCCCATGATTCCCTGGAAGAAAACGGTATACAGTTTGGTGCTGTCTATCTGCACCGAGTCCAGCGGAAAAGAATTGCTATACAGGGTATCCACAAAGGCCCGGGCCGCATAACTTCCGATGTGCAGCTGGCGGAAAGCATAAAAGCTCGGATTTAGTTTATTTCCGGCATAGGGTATAAAACCGGTGGCCATGGTATCGCGTTTACTGGTCAGCAGCAGGTTGAGGTAGGTTCCGGGCGCAAAATTGATGAACCGCACATAGGTGAAAGTGTCTGTGCGCACCTGCAGGTTATCCTGGAGGATGAACAATTTGAGGGAATCGCTCTTCAGGGAATCATATACAAACAGGGAATAATAAAGCCCCTGCTGAAAAGCCGTGTTCCCCTGAAGAACGGTCTTGGTTCCTTCCTTCACCTCCAATACCCTGACGCCTGCAGTTGCCTGTACATAAGGACTGCCGGGTGAACCCGAGGTCTGGTCATACGCCAGCGTACTGTCGCCCAGTATGGAACGGCTATTATATAAAACATCAATGGGAGGGCTGCCCGGGGCAGCATGGGTTACGGTAACGTAGGCCCTATTCTCATTAATGCGGGAAGATTTGTTGCAGGATCCCGTCAGTATTATAGAACACAGCATCAAAAATAAAGCGGAAAAACCGCCGTCTTTGGCGGTAACCGTCAATTGCCTCTGGCCGGATCCCGGAATAATGAAGGATTTCATTTTCATTCCTGCAGCATGGTTAAAAAAGAAGAAAGGGTATTCCGGACGTGAAAATAGGCAAACCCGTGATTCCGCAGGAACGTCTTAACATTTTAATTATCCGTTGTAAAACCTATCTTTGCCGCTCTTAAAAAAATTGAAAACCGATGAGAGCTCTGGTTAGCATGTTCGCCGGCCTACTGATTGTCATTTCCCTCTACCAACTGTCATTTACCTGGTTTGTGAATAAGCATGAATCAGCCATGGGACAAAAAGCCGAGCGGTATATCAGAAATAATTATCCCTCCCCGGAAAAAAAATATCCTGGAGACCAGGATAACCGGCTGCTCTATAAGGATACGCTGAACCAACTGGTGCGGGAGCATACCCAGAAATTACTCGACAGCACCAAGGACAGCAAGATAACCTGGTGGGGAACCACCTATCAGAAATCCAAGGAAAATGAACTCCTGCTGGGCCTTGACCTGCAGGGCGGTATCAATGTTACCCTGGATGTGGCCCTGGAAGGGCTGGTTAAGGGACTGGCCAACAATCCCAAGGACCCTACCCTGCTGAAGACCATCCAGTTGGCCGACCAGAAAAAATTAACCAGCGGGGGGGCGAATTTCATCGATCTTTTTGTGCAGGCCTTCAAAGAGTTGAATCCCGATGGCAAACTGGCGCCCCTGTTCGCCAATACCAACAGGAACAAACTCAAATATGAATCTTCCGATGCAGAAGTGAGCCGGTACCTGCGTGATCAGGCGCTCGACGGAATGAATCAAACATACCAGGTACTCCGTAACCGCATTGACAAATTCGGTGTTGCGCAACCCAGCATCAACCTGGACAAGAATAAGGGCATCATTACCGTGGAGCTCGCCGGCGCAACAGACCCCGACCGTATCCGGAAATACCTGCAATCCACCGCCAACCTGCAATTCTGGGAAGTTTATAATCTCGGGGAACTGGGTAACGCATTTGAAAATGCCGATAAAGCCCTTCAGCGATACCTGAACGGCACAAAAGATACTTCCGCCCTGGCAAAAACAGATTCAACCAGCGGCAGTACCAGCAGTGTGCTGAATCAAAATGCGCTGCTGCGCGTGCTGCGTTTCATTCAGCCCTCACAGGATTCAAAGGGACAGGTGCGATATGCATCCGCCATTGGCACCCCCCTGCTGAAAGATACATCGCTGTTAAACACTTACCTGAGCAATCCTTACGTCCGCAACCAGTTCCCTTCCAACCTGAAATTCCTGTATGGAAAACAGGGAACGGACGATAATGGAAAACTGCTTCCTTATCTGGAACTGTACGCCATCAAGACCATCCCCGGATCGGAAAAAGCCAAGCTGGAAGGGGAAGTGATTTCCGATGCCCGTCAGGATTATGATCCCGTGAGCGGCGGTGTGGTGGTAGACATGACCATGTATAAACGCGGATCAGACACCTGGGCCAAAATGACGGGTGACAATGTAAATAAACCCATTGCGATTGTACTCGATGATATTGTATATTCTGCTCCTTTTGTGAACGGTCAGATCACCGGCGGAAGTTCGCAGATCACCATGGGCAATAAAAGTTCCGGATCCACGGTGGAAGAAGCCCAGGATCTGGCCAATATCCTGAAATCAGGTAAACTGAATGCTCCGGCCAGGATTGTTCAGGAACTGGTGGTGGGCCCTACCCTCGGAAGAGAAGCTGTACACGGCGGTGCACTCGCCTTTGCCATTTCATTCCTGGTGATCTTCACCCTGATGTTGATATATTATAACACTGCCGGCTGGGTTGCGAATATTGCGCTGATCCTGAACCTGCTCTTCACCATTGGTATTTTAAGCGCCCTGCACGCCACGCTGACTGCACCCGGAATCGCTGGCCTGGTACTGACGATCGGTATGGCGGTGGATACGAATGTGATCATTTTTGAACGCATCAAGGAAGAATTAACCCGGGGCAAAAGCTATCAGATTGCCGTGCATGACGGTTACCGCAGATCCCTCGCACCTGTGCTGGATGCCCACGTAACCACTTTCCTCACGGCAGCCATTCTGGCCTATTTCGGGCTCGGCCCCGTGCTGGGTTTTGCCACCACCCAGATGCTGGGTATCGTATTATCCCTTTTCTGCGGAATCCTGGTTTCCCGGCTCGTCACCGATTTCTACACCAACAAAAACCGTCACTTTAAATATTTCACCAAAGTATCCCGGAAAATTTTCAGGCACGCGAGTTATAAATTTATCGAATACCGCAAGGTTACTTATGGTATTTCCGTAGCGGTGCTTATCCTGGGCATATCGGCCTATTTTCATGGTTTTAAAAAAGGAGTTGAATTTTTAGGGGGGAGAAGTTATATCGTCAAGTTCAACAAACCCATCCATGATCAAACGGTCCGCGATTCACTGAATGCACAGTTTAGAAAAAATACGGAAGTGAAAACCTACGGCTCCAATGAACAACTGGAAATAACAACCGATTACCTGGTTGAGCAGGAAGGTCTCGCAGCCGATTCCACGGTGATCATTAAATTGTATGCCGGACTGAAATCATTCCTGCCCGCAGGTACTACGGCAGATGAATTTACGCATACCAATAAATACATTCAGCAATCGAAGAAAGTTGGCGCTTCCATTTCAGACGACCTGAAATCCGGTGCGGTGAAAGCCACCATCTTTGCCCTGCTGATGATTTTCATTTACATATTTATCCGGTTCCGCGACTGGCGATATTCCCTGGGAACCATTTTCTCTTTGCTGCACGATGTGCTGGTTACCCTGGCGGTATTCTCATTCCTTCCGCGATTTCTACCCTTCCCGCTGGAAATAGACCAGCATTTTATTGCGGCCATCCTGACGGTTATCGGGTTTTCCATGAACGATACCGTTATTGTGTTCGACAGGATCCGGGAAGACAGCCGGCTGCTGAGGGGAAAAACAAAAGGAGAGATCATCAATAAAGCGGTAAATGAAACGCTGAGCAGAACCGTGATGACTTCACTTACCGTGTTCCTGACCATCCTGATCCTTTTCCTGGTGGGCGGCGAAGTAACCAAAGGATTTGCCTTTGCCATGCTGATCGGGGTAATTACCGGAACCTACTCTTCCATATTTGTAGCCGCTCCGATCCTTATGGATATCGCACCAAAAAGACCACTGGGAGCAGCCGACACGGGCACTATACCGGCGATAAAAGCCAAACCGGCAACTGCGAAATGATTGTACTCAACTGAAATAATACGCATAAAAAACCCTCCGTGATGCAGAGGGTTTTTTTTATAACTGAACAGTCTGTTTGTTTAATGATGCGGATGGTGAACCACGTGATGCACGGGATGGTGCCTGACATGATGCACAGGATGGTGCCTGACAGGATGATGCACCGGTCTTGGCGGATGATGCGGCTGGCTGAAACCGATGACAGAAAAAAATAAGAGGCCGGTCAGTAAAAGAATGGCTTTCATAAATTTGATTGTTGTTGGATGATGAAATTATTTCTTGTTCTCCTTAAAACGCTTATCTGCTGTTCCGTCCTTTTTGGTGTGAACAGTTGTAGTGGTAGTGGTCGTTTTCGTCTTGTTCTCCTTAAAACGCTTGTCTGCCGTTCCGTCCTTTTTGGTGTGAACCGTTGTAGTGGCACTGGACGCAGTGGTTGTTGTTTTCTTGGTTTTAGCCGGTGTGGTCTGGGCAAAGGAATATCCCCCGAATGTTAGCATGAACACAAGGGCAATTAGAATCTTGGACATAAATGAAATTTTAATTGGGTGTTTAAT
>DASRLM010000204.1:0-3812 GCA_035648455.1 Puia sp.
ACCCCGGATTTATCCACCGCCAGCACCGTCCTGGCCCCGAGTTCCCTGGCCACGCGCATCACGGCAACCACATCATCGATGGGCACCGTTTTGTCTGCGTTGATCACGATGGATGGCTGTTCCCTTTCCCTGGCCAGGAAAGGCGCCAGATGGGCCTTCAGTTCTGCCACAGTTACCTTGGTGGTTCCTACATAAAACTGTTTATTCGCATCAATGGATACCACGACGGTCTGTTTTGCCTTGGTATCACTTTTGGATTTGGGCTGGGAGAGTTTCACCACGTTGGGATTGGCCATGGTAGAAACAATGAGAAAGAACAACAGCAGAATGAACAGGATGTCGTTCAGGGGACCTGTGTGCACTTCACCCTCTTCTCTATGTTTGTTGCGTAAATTCATATCGTTAATTTGAAAATTTGAAAATGTGCTGATTTGAAAATGTAAGCATGAAATCCAGAATCATAGACTTTATTCATTTTCAAATTTTCAAATCAGCACATTTTCAAATTGCCTACCTCGTCGGTTCCTGCAGAATATCAATAAAATCAGCACTTGCCACTTCCATCCGGTTGGTCGTTTTATCAATCCTGGAATTCAGGTACCGGAATCCGATATAGGCAATGATGCCGATGATCAGCCCGCCTGCAGAAGAGATCATTTTCACATAAATACCACCGGCGATATTGGAAATACTGTATTCTCCCGTGGAGGCAATATTGTAAAACAGTTCGAACATCCCGATGATGGTTCCCAGAAACCCGAATAAAGGGGCGATATAACCGATAACCGATAAAACGGATACATTCTTTTCCATTTTATACAATTCCAGCTTACCTATATTTTCCATGCTTTTTTCAATGGCATCGATGGGTTTGCCAATCCGCTGGATGCCCTTGTCAATCATCCGGGCCACGGCATTGTTGGTATTTTTAGCCAGGCTCCGGGCAGCCATCACGTTGCTGTTTACAATGTGATCCCGTATGATGTTCATAAAATTGTCATCCATTTTGGATGCCTTGTTGATGGCCAGCAACCGTTCTATAAATACAAAAATGGCAATCACCAGCAGGATGGCCAGGGGGATCATCAGCGGTCCGCCCTTCTCAAATATATCCCAGAGGGTTTGTTTATCTGAAGTAACCAACACGCCGGCGCGGGCAAGACTGTCTTTAATTTTCGCTGAATCTATGATAACCTGCAGAAAGAATAAATTCATCCAATACTGGTTTTTGTGCGGTAAAAGTAAAACTTTCGGATTATAACGGTTTGAGCCGCTCCTTATTTTTTAACAAAATGCTAAATCGTTGTTTGCCGGTAAAATCCGGCTCCCGCCACGGATCAGCGCTGTTCCAGGCTTCTCCCGCGAATAAGCTGTGAATGTACTTCTTTTTGAAGCACCGGAAAGGAATCAAGGGCTGTTTTATTATGTTATAACTTTACCTGCAATGGATCAAATTTTAGACATCGTGGTCATCGGTGGCGGACCCATCGGACTGGCCTGCGGACTGGAAGCAAAAAAGGCAGGATTGAGTTACCTGATTCTGGAAAAAGGCGTGCTGGTAAATTCATTGTATCATTATCCCGCAAACATGACTTTCTTTTCCACTTCGGAAAGGATTGAAATCGGCGAAGTTCCCTTTGTCAGCAATAATGCAAAACCCACCCGTGCCGAAGCGCTGGAATATTACCGGCGGATCGCCGTGTCCGGCCAGCTGAACATTCATCTGCAGGAGCCCGTGGAAGATGTAATTTCCATCGGCGATCAATATGACGTCATCACACCGCGGTCCACTTACCGGACCACCCACATCATCATCGCCACCGGATTTTATGATATCCCCAATCTGATGCATATTCCCGGTGAGGACCTTCCCAAACTCACACACTATTATAAAGAACCTCATTATTATGCTATGCAGAAAGTGGTGGTGGTGGGCGCCAGCAATTCAGCGGTGGATGCCGCCCTGGAAACCTGGCGCAAGGGCGCTGAGGTCACCATGGTCATACAGGGTGACGGCATTGGGAAAAGGGTAAAATACTGGGTGAAACCGGATATTGAAAACCGGATAGCGGAAGGCACCATCAAAGCCTATACGCATTCCAAACTGGTGGCCGTTCGTGAAAAAGAAGTGGATATCCTAACACCGCAGGGATTAATCACCATTCCCAATGATTATGTACTGGCGATGACCGGATACCAGCCCAATTTTAATTTTTTGGAAAAAATGGGAATAGCTCTTTCCGCAGACGCAAAAAGGTGTCCCGTTTATCACGGAGAAACCATGGAAAGCAACCGGAAAAACATTTACCTGGCCGGCGTGGTTTGCGGCGGTATGGACACCCACATCTGGTTCATTGAGAATTCGCGGGAACATGCGAAGAAGATTGTGCAGCATATTAGGCAGAGTGGAAATGTGAGAACGTGAGAATGTGGGAATGTGAGAATGTGGAAATGTGAAGATGAAGGAATTTTTCGCAAGACGCCTATTCATTTTCACATTTCCACATTTTCACATTTCCACATTTTCCTCCCAGATCTGGCACAAGTGCACGAGTGTTTCCAGACTTTTTTCCATATCCTGCACGCTCACGTATTCGTGTTTTCCATGAAAAGCCATTTCGCCGGTAAACAGATTCGGGCAGGGAAGACCCATAAAAGATAAACGGGATCCGTCCGTACCACCCCGGGCCGCGGATTCCCTCAGCGTAATACCGGCGCGGCGAATGGCTTCGCGCGCATACTCCGAAACCTGCGGATGTTTTTCCAATACTTCTTTCATATTGCGGTATTGTTCCTTTATTTCATATTCGTACCGGGCCGTGGGGAAAGACCGGAGCACCGTTTCCGCCTTGTCTTTCAGGTATTCTTCATAAGGCACCAGCTTCGACGTCATGAAATCCCGGATGATGAATTCAACCATTACTTTTTCGGCATTGCCCTCCATGCGGACGGGATGTACAAATCCATAACGTCCTTCTGTGGTTTCGGGAGAAAGTTCGTCCCCGGGCAGGGAGTCAATAAAAGCAGAAGCCAGTTTGATGGCGTTGACGAGTTTGTCTTTGGCGTGTCCCGGATGCGCCGCAACCCCATGGAAAATAAATTTCATGCCATCCGCTGAAAATGTTTCTTCTTCAAAAGAACCCCGTTCTGCACCATCCAGCGTATATCCGAAATCAGCGCCCAGCCGTTCCAGGTTAATCTTATTCACGCCCCTTCCTATTTCTTCATCAGGTGTGAACAGGATCCGGATTTTCCCGTGTTTTATCTCCGGATTTTCGCGGAGGCGGTCCACCAGTTCCATAATAATGGCCACGCCGGCCTTATCGTCTGCACCCAGCAGGGTTTTGCCGGAGGCCGTAATGATATCGTCACCGATTTTTTCCAGCAGGTAAGGATGTTCCCGGGCTGAGATGATCTGGGTCGGATCATCGGGCAAAACCAGGTCCGAACCATCATACTTTCTATGTAAGAGGGGCCTGACATCTGTTCCGCTGCAATCGGGCGCCGTATCCACATGGGAACAGAAGCAGATTACCGGAACCACGCTGGCCGTGTTGGAAGGGATGGTGGCATATACATATCCGGATTCGTCCAGCTCCGCATCGGTTATGCCGGCGGCATGCAGTTCTTCCACCAGCATGCGGGACAGGTTTTTTTGTTTTTCGGTGGAGGGTTGTGATGTGGATGCTTGGTCGCTTTGGGTGTCTGTCTGAACATACCGGAAAAACCGGTCCGCGATCCCGGAATATTGCCCCGTTAACATAATGATGTATTAAAAATGATTTCCAGGGTTAAAAATATTATGTTTATGA
>DASRLM010000205.1:0-9232 GCA_035648455.1 Puia sp.
GATGAGGAATTACAGGATGAGGAATCCGGAAGTTCCAATGAATCCAATACCGACGAAAATGAGTCGGCGACGGAATCGGGCCGTCAGAATAACAGCGACCAGCAGAATAAAGTATATCCGCAACGCAGGAACGATGTGTTCAACATCGAATTTGATGGGGTGATCCAGGCGGAAGGCGTGCTGGAAATGATGCCCGATGGATATGGTTTCCTCCGCAGCAGCGATTATAACTATCTTTCTTCACCGGACGACGTATACGTTTCCCCCTCTCAGATAAAACTCTTCGGATTAAAAACAGGCGATACGGTCTATGGCTCGGTGAGGCCTCCTAAAGAAGGAGAAAAATATTTTGCGCTGCTCAAGGTGGAGACCATAAATAATAAGTCACCCGAAGAAGTGCGCGACCGCGTGCCCTTCGATTACCTGACTCCGTTGTTCCCTTTCGAGAAGCTGAATCTTTTTGTAAATCCGGGTGAATACTCCACCCGGATCATCGATTTATTTACCCCGATCGGAAAGGGCCAGCGCGGGCTGATCGTGTCCCAGCCGAAAACAGGTAAGACCATGCTGCTGAAAGCGGTCGCCAATGCCATCGCAGTAAACCATCCGGAATGCTACCTGATGATTGTTCTCGTGGATGAACGTCCCGAAGAAGTAACCGATATGGAACGCAGCGTACGCGCGGAAGTTATTGCCTCTACGTTCGACGAACCGGCTGAAAAGCACGTGAAAGTTTCTACCGTGGCCCTGCAAAAAGCAAAACGGCTGGTGGAATGCGGACACGATGTGGTGATCCTCCTGGATTCCATTACCCGTTTGGCCCGTGCACACAATACCGTTGCGCCGGCTTCCGGTAAAGTGCTCAGCGGTGGTGTGGAAGCCAATGCGATGCAGAAACCCAAACAGTTTTTTGGTGCTGCCAGAAAGATCGAAAATGGCGGATCCCTGACCATCCTGGCCACGGCCCTCATAGATACCGGTTCTAAAATGGATGAAGTGATTTTTGAAGAATTCAAGGGTACGGGTAATATGGAACTGCAGCTGGACAGGCGCCTGGCCAACCGCCGCATTTTCCCTGCCATCGACCTGGTGGCTTCGTCCACACGCCGGGATGATCTTCTGCTGGAAAGGGAAGTTCTTCAAAGAATGAACCTGCTTCGGGTATACCTCAACGATATGAATACGGAAGAAGCAATGAATGAATTGCTGAAAAGGCTGCGCGGTACAAAAAGCAATGAAGAGTTTCTGGCCAGCATGAACAGCTGATTAGAATATCAGGTTTTCCCGGTGTTTTATTTTTGTCCGGGTAAGTTCCGTTACCAGCTGTACGCCGGTAATGGACCGGATATTTCCCAAAAGTTCATTCATCAGTCCGTCAGAAACCGAATCTCCTTTCAGCAACCAGAAAAAATCAAGGTGCCTGAATTCAGGCAAAAGGAATTCCCCGTCGTTCTGGTTACTATAGAGATAATGAATAAGCGTTTTATTAGGCTGCACACATTCATACACCGTAAAAAAATATTCCCGGTTTTTTTTTGCCAGTTGTATTTCAATTTTGTTGGTGATCCGGAAATCCAGTCTCATTTGCCGGTTCAGCTGCCAGCAAAAGCGGTAACCTTTCAGGGGAGCCACAATGCCCAATAAACGGGATCCTTCAAAAAAGTCACATTCCAGATTCTCATTGTCCAGCTTAAGCTTCATACTTTTCGCTTAATTAAATTGAACTTCCGCTGTTTTAACTTCGGAACCACGGTTGTATTCCACCGTCGTTTTTTCATCCCGGTTAAATTTGGATAGTGCTTCCATATAAGTTTGCAATGAACTTACCGGATATTTTCCCAGCCGGATGATCACATCCCCCGATTGCATGCCGGCTCTTTCTGCCGGCCTTCCGGCACTGATCGCGTCTACCCGAACCCCATTCCCATTGAAACTGTAATCGGGCATAAATCCCAGCGTAACATTGAAAGCGGGGGTTTCGCCGTATTGCACATCCCGCGTTTTGGTAAATGCCGGTTTATTCTGGCCATCCATCTTCTCCGTTATGCTGTATATCAATTTAACCACCTGGAGTTCGCCATTATAGTTGATCCTGTCTGCTTCATCGGATGGCTTATGATAATCGGCATGCACGCCGGTGAAGAAAAACAATACGGGAATTTGCCTGAGATAAAATGAGGTATGGTCGCTCGGACCTACCCCGCTGGAATCTTCGCGGACCGAAAATATTTTTTTGTTCACCGTGCTGCTGATCAGCGCAGGCCACTGCGGGGACGTGCCATATCCGCCGATGATGAGGGTATGCGAACTGTCGTTCAACCTGCCGATCATATCCATATTTACCATATAGCTGATTTTGGACAGGTCCACTTCAGGATGCAGGGTAAAATATTTTGACCCCAGCAGTCCGGATTCCTCTCCGGAAAAAGCAATAAACAGATAATTACTTTTCAAAGATTTCGATTTGTGCAGCATACGGGCAAGTTCCATCAGGGCCGCCGTTCCGCTGGCATTGTCGTCTGCACCGTGGTGGATCATTCTTTCGGATCCCCGGTACAGGGAGTTCCCGTCTTCTCCATAACCCAGGTGGTCATAGTGCGCCCCTATGACCACCGTATTGGGAGCGCCCCTGTCGAGATATCCGATAACGTTGTGTCCCCATCGTTTCTTCTCCACCATTTTAATGTCAATATCCACATCCAGGGTTTGTGAAATATCCGCCAGGTATTTTTTTCTTGCCGTCCGGGTAACATAGATAACAGGGATCTTTTCCGGAAGTATGCCTTCCGCCGGATTAAATTCAATGCCATCATCCGATTTAGAACTGTTGTAGAAAATAACGGCCGAGGCACCCTTGCCGGCAAACACCTTTACCTTTTGCCTTAATGCCTTTTCCATATCGAAATGCGGATTGTTCTGCGTGGATTCCATAATCTCCTTAAGATCATAGAACCAGGGCGAACCGCTTTCCTGGAGCGCAACGGCCGGAGAGCCCGTTACTTTTTCACTGGCGCTGAAATCCAGCGGGAAATAATCCTTATTCAGTTCAAGCGCCGTATTGTTAATGGAAAAATGACTCTGGCTGATGTCCCTGCCATCATAAATTTCAAAAGTCTGCAACCAGCTCCCCTGATCACCCAACGGCTTCAATCCTGTTTTTTCAAAGGATGAAATGATGTAGTCCGATGCCAGTTTTTCTCCTGCAGTTCCGGATCTTCTTCCTTCCAGTTTATCGCTGGACAAATACCGGATATCCGTTTGAATTTCCGCCATCATCAAACGGTCTGCTTTCCGCAGCTTTTGTGCCTGCACGCGGGGAAGAGAAACATAGAGCAGCAAGAGAAAAAAGCTTCGCGTCATGGAGGTCTTTTTACGAAGGAATTCCGGGAACAAAGGTATGTGTGGCAAATGCTATTCCAAAAAGTATAAATCTGCTTTAGAAAAATACATTTTATGCATCCCGGGCAACAGATTTCCTCCTCTCCTGAAAATTACATTTACTTTACAATATATTCCCCGGTATGAAATTCTTTTACAGCTTTATGTTTTTGCTGGTATTCCAGGATGCCTTCCCGAATATCCTGTATATAGGAACCGGATCGGGCGCCGTGGTTAAAAAAGACATGGCCGCACTTCGTTCCGGAGATACTCTGGCCATCCGCTCCGGTTCTTACGAAAGAGGCGGTTCTTTTTCCAACCTCCGGAACATAACGATCATCAATTACGGGGGTGTTGTTGACTTTGGCCAATCGGTTGACATCGGGAACCTGGCCGCAGTAACCATCAGCGGAGCCGGCATGCGCGGACTTCAATACGGTATCCGTTTTCAGCAGATGAAGTGCAATGCGTTTTTTGTGGAGGCGCCCTGCAATCATTTATCCCTTGCGTGGTGTGAGTACCGCAACCTGGATGGGAATGTGCTGGATGCCAGTCATTTTTTTACCAGCTATAACGGCGACACAGCAACGATGGCTTTGTATAAGACCACGATCTCCCATCAGAAGCTCGTCCATTCCGGACCGCTGTTTGTCGGCAGCTGGGCTTCCACCACCAGTTTTCAGAATGTGGTTGACAGCATTGCTTTCCTACATGTAATTGTTGATTCCACAAACAGTGATGTGTGCCAGGTTCTCGGGCAATCCATCTACCGGATGCTCGCCAGCGATTGGCGGATCACCGGTCCCTGTGCCAACGGAAAACATGATGCCGGCATTTTCCAGATGACGGGTAACGGTACCTTGCGGAATATATACCGGCACGGCGGATTTGGTTATTTATGGAGGATTTGGAATGTGGGCCTAAATGGCCGGGCAAACAGCTATATGTATAATTGCATTGACCTGAGCAGCGATGCTTACGGTACGATAGATACCAGAATTTCAGCGGCCGATACCAGCACCGGCAACAACATCCCTTTCTGCCGCGGCGGAAACATGCATGTATTGAATAATACCTCGGGAAATAAAAGGAACGCCACCCATTATGTCTCCGTGCTGGTAGTAGCCGGTCAGTTCTTTTCAAAAAGTGGTTATTCACTGGAAGTAAGAAATAACCTGAGCTTTAATAACATCACTGATAATGCGAATCCACTGGTAAAACAAAATACCGGAGACCCGTTAACAGATACCAGCAATAACATCTACGCAAAAGATCCCATACAATCCGGCATTTTATCTGATACGGTGGATTGCCGCCTGAACCTTTCCGGGCCAGCCATTGATCGGGCCTTGCCGGAACCATTCATCAAAACAGATATAGAAGGTATTCCGCGGCCCTCCGGTGAAGCGGCGGATATCGGCGCCCGCGAATTCCCGGGCAGCGGCACCCGCCATCCCGGACATGCTTATTTTCCAAAAAAATATTTATTCATCGGCGCCGGTTTGATTGCTTTAACGGCGCTTATCCTCGCACAAAAAAAGCCGGTTCACCCGAAAAACGGAAACCCCCCGGTAAACACACGGAATCAGCCATTCCGGGAAGGATAAGCCGGTTGAAAACTTTTACCGCAAGGATTTTTTCTTTACTTTTGCAGATTAGCCTTTTTTGAACGGAATTACTTCCTTTCGTGAAGCGCTGATGGTAAACAGACAAGCTGAATGGCGCTACCGCACCTTATTAAATACGTATATACCAATGGAACTGACGAAGTGATCCGGCGTGGAAAAAAGATCCACGCCATAGGTTATGTTGAACTCATTGAATACGATGAGTTATTTGAATCGGTAACCTTTCGTATAAAAGACGACAGCTACGCAACCTATTATAAAGTTTTCGTTCAAAAGTTCCGGGATGCAAAATCCCTGTCGGTCCGGTGCAGCTGCCCGTATAACCTCGGCGATATCTGCCGCCATGAAGCCGCGGCCCTTATACAACTGCAGGAATTGCTGGACCGCAATATGCTGAAGGCCGAGGAAGTGCATTATGACCAGTCGCACACGGTCGTCAAAATGAAGGCCATTGATCTCAAAACCATCCGGCTGCTCTGTTCGCCGGAAGTTTATGAGGAAGCTGGAAAATATCTGCAAACAGACAAGGCCGTCATTGAACACGCCGCCGATGAAACCGTCAAGGCGCACGTGACCATCCAGGGTGAAGATTATCCTGTGCTGATCAGGAAAAATGAAGAGCGTAATTTTGATACCAGCTCTTCTTATCCGGATACCAGCCACCCGCTTTGCCTTCCCAAAGTGATCGTTTTTCTGCAATTACTACAGTCCCACGGCCCGTATTATTTTGATTCGATCCGCAACTGGGATAAAGAAAAAAATAAATTGCTGGAAGCTTACGGGTATTCTTTGTCCGATGACCTCAGCGGAAAATTTGAGTTTAGCTACAAAGAAGGAAAACCATTTCTGCGACTGCTGGATACCAGCATCAAAAGAGTGAACCCGGCTTTTCTGGCGAGGCCCAGGATACAGCAGGAAAAGGAAGTGATTGCAGAAGTGATGGAACCTGAAATCAGCGCCGGCTCCGCCCAGCGCGTTGGTGTAGTGTTCAATTTTAACCATACCGCTTATCCCGGCTTTCTGCTCGAGGCCGTTTCCGGCGAAAGCAATGACCAGCAAACGGCCTATGTTGGAAAAGTGGAAAAGCTAGAGCTGGCCAAGTTTGTCAACACGGAAAAGTACAATGAAACCGACCGGCAGCTGGTTTATGCCATCCGCAAAACCCAGGAACCGGAAGTAAATAAATACCTCAACCGAAATTCCCCTTTCAGCGGAATGTGGGAAAATATCATTCATGCAGAAGGGGAAGAGTTGCCTGACGATACCAAGGCGCTCATCATGGAATACCTGCATCCCAAATTCAGGAAACTGTTTGCCGAACTGTACGAGAACCCTTTTATCTTTTTTCTGAACGGGCACAAACCGTTTAAGTCCGCCAATCTCGAGTCCGTTAATATCTCACCGGATGCTTTAACCCCTTATTTCAAGGTCTCCGTTCAGAAAAACCAGGTGGAGGTAAAATGCTTTACCCGAATCACGGGACAATCCATTGACCTGAACCTGAACAAGTGCAGCAGCCATGTATTGTTTTTCTACAACAACAATTTATACCTCTGGAATAAACCGGAGGACATTGCCATCCTTTCCGGATTTAAAGACGGAAAGCTGGTGATTCCGAAATCAGAATGGCCGGTACAGCTCCGCAAAACCGTGCTCCCGCTGCAGAAGGAATATCATGTGGAATTTGACAGTGAGCTGGTAAAAGAAATCAAAAGCGGGGATCCGGAGAAAAAAATCCTGCTCCAGGAAAAAGGGGATTATCTCCTGTTTCAACCCATTTTTGTATACAAGGGATTTGAAACCACGGCATCGGGTAAAGATGAACTGGTGGTGGCGGATGGCGATAAGGTGTTGCTTATCCAGCGTAATAAAGAAAAAGAATCCGCATTCCTCGCCCAGCTTCAGTCCCTGCATTCCCAGTTCATACAGCCTCAGGGGTCGCCGGGGCTCGCTCTGCGGGGGGGCGACGTGCTGAAGAACAACTGGTTCTTTTTGTTTATGGACGCCATGCAGGACATGAAAGTGAATGTGCAGGGATTTGACGCCCTCAAAAATTTCCGGTTCAATACCTCCCGCCCCCAGACAAAAATCCACATCAGCAGCAGCACCGACTGGTTCGATGCGCGCGTGGATATCCTGTTTGGTGATCAGAAAGTAACCATTGCCGATGTTAAAAAAGCGCTGGCCAACAAACAACAGTTTGTTCCCCTGAATGACGGTACGCTGGGCGTTCTGCCGGATGAATGGGTAAAACGATACGCCCTGCTGTTCCGGGTAGGCGAAGGCAAAAGCAACGAACTGCGCCTTTCCCGCTATCACCTGAGCGTTATTGACGAGTTATATGAAAACAGAAACGAGGAAGAGCTGATCATTCACCTGGAAAAAAAATACGAACAGCTCAAAGAATTTAAAACCATTAAGGAAATTGATCCGCCGGAACACCTGGCCCATATTTTACGCCCTTACCAGGTGCATGGTTTTCACTGGCTGAATTATTTACACGAAGTAAACTGGGGCGGAATTCTTGCCGATGATATGGGATTGGGTAAAACCATCCAGGCACTTTCCTTCCTGCATCATTACAAACATCAGTACAAACACTTACGGGCCCTCGTGGTTTGTCCAATGACCCTGATCTTTAACTGGGAAAATGAAATTAAAAAGTTTGCACCCAGCCTGAGCTATCGCATTCACCATGGCGGGGAAAGGCTGAGGAACAAGGAATCACTGAATAGTTTTGAAGTGCTCATCACCACGTACGGCACCCTGCGGAGCGACATCAAACTGCTCATGGACGTTCCGTTTGACTATGTTGTGCTGGACGAATCCCAGGCCATAAAAAATCCTTCCAGTAAAGTCACCAAGGCCGCCTGCCTGCTTCGTGCCAAACACCGGTTGTGCATGAGCGGTACCCCATTGCAGAATAATACGTTCGACATTTTCGCGCAGATGAATTTCCTGAATCCGGGCATGCTGGGAAGCATTGAGTTTTTCCGTCAGGAGTTTGCCATCCCCATTGATAAGTTCGGCGAGCCGGACCGGAAGGATCATCTGCGAAAATTATTATATCCCTTTATTTTAAGGAGAACCAAAGAACAGGTGGCCCGCGATCTTCCGGATAAAACAGAAACCATCCTGTTCTGTGAAATGGAAGAGGAACAGCGGAAAGTATATGATGCCTACCGCAATGATTACCGGGATAAAATTCTCGGAACCATCGAATCCCAGGGTATTCAAAAATCGCAGCTCACCATTTTGCAGGGTCTTATGAAGCTCCGGCAGATCTGCGATTCCCCGGCCATCCTGAATGAAACGGAAAGATATCCCAACCATTCCATCAAGCTCGATGAACTGGCCCGTGAAATTTCCGAAAATATCGGAAACCACAAAGCCCTGATCTTTTCCCAGTTCCTGGGCATGCTTGCCCTGATCAGGGAAAAGCTCGGTTCCCTGGGCATCATTTACGAATATTTCGACGGAAGCACAACGGCCATCGACAGGGAAAAAGCCATCCGCTCCTTCCAGGATAATGAAAGCTGTCGTGTGTTCCTGATTTCACTGAAAGCCGGTGGCGTTGGGCTTAACCTCACGGCCGCAGATTACGTGTACATCGTGGATCCCTGGTGGAACCCCGCAGTGGAACAGCAGGCCATTGACCGTACGCACCGCATTGGCCAGACCAAGAACATTTTTGCCTATCGTATGATCTGTAAGGACAGTATTGAGGACAAGATCCTCCAGCTCCAGGACAGAAAACGGCTGCTGGCCAAGGATCTTATTGCCGATGACGACGGCTTTGTCAAGAGTCTTTCCCGCGAAGACGTGGAATATCTCTTTAGTTAACGAATTTCCATTCACCCGTTGTTGCCGGATTTCAGCCTTTAGTCCTTCTTTCCTTTTACCGCCTGTCAATTCTTCCTATCTTGAAAGATAAGCTGGAGTATGAATACCCGTTTTTCGATGCTTTTGCTCTTTCTACCGGGTTTTTGTATTTCCGGTTTTGCACAGCAAAACCATACCGGACTGATCAGGGGTCAGCTCACCGATTCCGCTTCGAAACAAATACTCTCCGACGCTTCCGTTACCGTAAAAAAAACCACCGATTCCAGTACCGCCGGATTCACCATTACCGATCGCACCGGTAACTTCCAGGTACAGGATCTCCCAGCGGGTACTTACCGCATCATCATCAGTTTTCAGGGATATGAGAGCATTGTGAAAAGGTT
>DASRLM010000206.1:0-8474 GCA_035648455.1 Puia sp.
GCTCCCAGAGGATCCCAGACATTGGGCAGGATCAACAATGATTTGCCCGAATGCAATTCGCGAAATGTTTTTGCTTTATTTATCTGTGATTCTTTACTCATGCTATTTTATTTTTTATCCGATACATTACAGAGAACGCATGCCGACCGGATCAGGAACGTTTTTTTTCTCCACGACACGCTGATAAACCGTTTCGTCAATTTCCCTTTCACTTTTAGCAATCACTACCGTGGCCACAGAATTCCCGATGAAGTTGATGAGGGCCCTTCCTTCGCTCATAAACCGATCCACCCCAATCAGCAGGGCCAGTCCTTCCAGCGGTATCACCTTCATGGCCGTCAGCGTAGAGGCCAGTACAATGAACCCGCTGCCCGTTACGCCGGCTGCCCCCTTACTGGTAATCAGCAGGATCCCGATGATCACCAATTGTTGCCCGAGGCTCAGGTCAATCCGATAAACCTGGGCCAGAAAGATCACGCTCATGCTCAGGTAAATGGTGGTGCCGTCCAGGTTAAAGCTATATCCCGTAGGGATCAGCAGACCGACCACTTCTTTTTCACATCCGGCCGCTTCCAGCTTTTGCATGATGGAGGGGAAAACGGCTTCACTGCTGCTGGCACCCAGTACAATCAGGATCTCTTCTTTAATATACAGCAGCAGTTTCCAGAAACTGAATTTATAATAACGGCAGATGGCATTCAGCACGACAAAAAGAAAGACGAATCCCGTGAGGTAAAAACAGAGCATCAGCTTACCCAGCAGAAAAATACTGCCAAAACCGAATTTTCCAATAGTATACGCCATGCCGCCGAAAGCGCCGATAGGACTCAGCCGCATGATCATATTCAGCATGCCGAAGATGATCTTGTTGATCCGGGTGATGCCGGTCAATACCGGCTTTCCAAAATCACCGGTTTGTTTCAGGGCAACGGCAAATAATATGCTAAAAAAAAGGATCTGCAGGATATCTCCTTTGGCAAAGGCATCTACGATACTGGAAGGGATGATGTGTGAAAAAAAATCGCCCCAGCTGAATTCACTGGCCTGCTTTGCAATATCGGTAACTACGGCCGAATGCGCCTGCGAATGCACAATACCGCTCCCGGGTTTTATGGCATTGGCAACAACCAGTCCGATGATCAGCGCCAGCGTGGAAACCACCTCAAAATAAACCAGGGCCTTCACCCCGAGCCGGCCCACTTTTTTCATACTGCCGGCGCCGGCAATGCCCATCACGATGCTGCAGAAGATAACCGGCGCAATGATCATGCGGATCAGGTTGATAAAACCATCCGCAATCCCTTTTGCCGCAGCAGCAAAACCGGGAAACAACCAGCCCGCAAAAACACCCAGGATGATGCCGATGAGGACCTGGATGTAGAGGACTTTTAAATATCTCATTGATTTGATTGGATGACGGTTGACGGATGACGGTTGACGGACTTTAATTTTGAATTCGCACAGGGGATCGGTCAACCGTCATCCAAAACAGTATTCACATTATCGCGCTGTCCACAATCCCCTGCGCTTCTTCCAGCATTTTCTGTAAGTGATCCTTTCCGCGGAAACTCTCCGCGTAGATTTTATAAATATCCTCTGTTCCCGATGGCCGCGCCGCAATCCATCCGTTTTCCGTGACGAGTTTAAGTCCGCCGATCGGGGCACCGTTTCCAGGGGCGTTAGTGAGGATGGCAGTGATCTTGTCGCCCGCCAGTGTTTTTTGCTGAATCTTTTCCGGAGAAAGTTTGCCCAGTTTGGCCTTCTGCTCAACGGTGGCCTTTGCTTCCACCCGGTCATACACGGATTCACCCAATTCTTTCGTCAGGTCCTGGTAAATTTCACCCGGATCGCGATTTAAAGTAGCCGTGATTTCAGCAGCGAGCAGGCAGGGAATAAAACCGTCTTTGTCTGTTGTCCATACAGTGCCATCCAGTCGGGAGAAAGAGGCTCCGGCACTTTCCTCTCCGCCGAAGCAAAGCGAGCCATTGAATAATCCGTCTACAAACCATTTGAAGCCGACCGGTGTTTCATATAGTTTTCGGCTGAGCTTAGCCGTTACCCGGTCAATCATCTGGCTGCTTACAACCGTTTTGCCAATAGCCGATGCGTTTTTCCACAACGGGCGGTGTTGCAGCAAAAAGAAGATGGCAGCCGATAAATAATGATTGGGCGGAAGCAATCCTGCGCTTTTCGTAACGATGCCATGCCGGTCATGGTCCGTATCACAGGCCATGGATATATCAAAACGGTCCTTCATTCCGATCAGTTGCTGCATCGCATACGGCGAAGACGGATCCATCCGGATCTTTCCGTCCCAGTCCACCGACATGAACCGGAAAGTAGGATCGACAACCTTATTCACGACGGTTAAATTCAGTCCGTATTTTTGGGCGATCGGTTCCCAATAATGAACACCTGCCCCGCCGAGGGGATCCACGCCCATCCGGATCTTTGAATCGCGGATGATGTCCAGGTTGATCACCTTGCCCAAATCCCCGATGTAATGATTCAGATAATCGAAACGGTGCGTGGTGGAAACGCGCAGGGCCTTTTCATAAGAAAATCTTTTTACATCCTTTAGCCCCTGCTCCAGGAATTCATTGGCTTTGGATTCAATCCATTTTGTGATTTCGGTATCGGCAGGCCCGCCGTTTGGCGGGTTGTATTTAAATCCGCCATCATCCGGCGGATTGTGCGAAGGGGTGATTACGATGCCGTCTGCCAGCCCTGCTGTGCGGTTGCTGTTGTACGTGAGTATGGCATGGGAAATTACGGGTGTAGGGGTATATTCGTCCTGAATGGCCAGCATCAGTTCCACGCCGTTGGCGGCCAGCACTTCGATGGCCGTAGTATAGGCCGGAATGGAAAGAGCATGTGTGTCTATTCCCAAAAATAATGGGCCTTCAATTTTTTGTTGTTTTCGGTACAAACAAATCGCCTGGCTGATCGCCAGAATATGCCATTCGTTAAAGGATCGGGTAAAGGAAGAACCGCGGTGACCGGAAGTTCCAAAAGCGACCCGCTGGGCCGGGATAGCGGGATCCGGCTTATCTGAATAATAAGCGGTGATGAGTTTGGGAATGTTGACGAGCATGGAGACGTCTGCGATTTTACCCGCCATAGGGCTTATTTTCATAGCTATTAAGTTAGTTTAATTTAAAGTTATTTGGAATAATTCCTATATTTATCCCAACTAAACTCCGTTTTTGAGAAAAACTGCTGCGATATTCCTTCAGTTCATCCTGCTGTTTAACATCGCGGGATATCGCGCCTGGTTCTACTATGCAGAGCGGAACGCGGATATAAAAATGGAGGCATCCCTGGACAATAATGAATACAATGAGGCTGATCTGATCGCCCTTCGCGTTCCCCTCAACATGCCCTATCAAACAGAAAATGCCCGTTTTGAAAGGGTCAATGGCGAATTCAGTTTTGAAGGTAAAATCTACAGATATGTCAAGCGAAAGGTGAGCCAAGGCTCCCTGATTTTATTATGCCTTCCGGATGTTCAGAAGATGCACCTGAAAAATGCAAAAACAGCTTATGGTAATTACGCCAATGACATAACTTCTTCCTCCAATAAAAACATGGGGCATTCCGATACACAAAAAAATCATTCCGGCAGCGAATACGAAGCCTTTCTTTTCGGCTTCCGGATACCGTCCATGCTGCCCCTAAAATCCCTTATTACTGATCACACCAGCGCCGTACTACCGGAACTCCCGATGGCATCACTTATCAAACCTCCGCGGGCACTCGCCTGATCTTTCTTCCATTTAGCGTACGCTTCTTTTTTAACTACAGGGTTAATTATTTTGTTTATGTATCGATTACCACTGATAATCGGCATCGTATTATTATTTCTGACCGAAATAGCCAGGGTTTATTTCATCATGCCGTTCCCGGGAAGCCAGCAGGCCGATACCATCAACCTGGCCTATTTTATCGCAAAGAACAAATGGTTTCTGCGCATCATCGGACTGGTGCTGATTGCGCTGCCTGTCTACCGGATTTTCACAACAGGAAGAATCCGGATAAAGGTTTTACTGGCCATCGTATTTATTTTTTACGGCGCCATCTTCTACCTCTTCAATTTCCGCTTTGAAGCCGATAAAATGTTCTATCAGCCTTCAAATAAAAACTTTGCTACTGCGGAAAACAACACGATGGACGGCAACAGGCTGGTGATCGGGGTTGAAATTAACGGAGAAGCAAAAGCTTTCCCCATCCAGATCATAGGCTACCATCACCAGGTAAAGGATACCATCGGTAATACCCCCGTGATGATTACCTATTGCACCGTTTGCAGAACGGGACGCGTATACAGTCCGTTTGTCCAGGGACATCCGGAACGTTTCCGGCTCGTGGGCATGGATCATTTCAATGCGATGTTCGAGGATCAGACCACCAAAAGCTGGTGGCGGCAGGCCACCGGGGTTTCGATAGCCGGCCCACTGAAAGGATCTGCACTTAAAGAAATCCCTTCCCGCCAGTTAACCCTCGCGGCGTGGCTCCGGGAATACCCTGACACTAAAATTCTTCAGCCGGATTCCTTGTATAAAAGGCAATACAAAGACCTCGCGGATTTTGACAGGGGAACCATAAAGGGCAGCCTGGAAAAACGCGATACCGCATCCTGGAAAATGAAATCCTGGGTCGTTGGTGTTAAATCGGGCGGTCAAGAAAAAGCGTATGACTGGAACGATCTCGTTTCACAGGCCATCATTCAGGACAGCATCGCGCATGATCCCATCGTGATCCTGCTGGAAAAAGACACGGCTTCTTTTCATGTCTTCAACCGAAATGTGGACGGCCGGAACCTTTGGTTTACCCGTGATCCCGGCAATCAGATACTCAGCGATACCAATACCCATTCCCTGTGGAACATGGAAGGGCGCTGCATCAGCGGGGTATTAAAAGACACACAATTGCAAGCCATTCCCGCTTACCAGGAGTTCTGGCATTCCTGGAAACAATTTCATCCGAATACCACGCAATACCAATAATTATATTTATTCACCATGGCATACATTCAACTAAACAATCAGCTGCCCGGCATTACGGGTTTACTGGAAAACCGCAAAGATACCGGCGCTCCCATCCGGGAACTTACCCAGATCCTGCTTCGGGGAGAAAGTACACTCACCGAAATGGAAAGAGAACTGATCGCCACGATAGTTTCCTACCGCAACCAGTGCCGGTTCTGCACCAATGCGCATGGCGCTACGGTAATTGCCCTTGGCGGCGATGCCGACCTGCTGAATAAAATATATCACGATCCGGAAAATGCACCGGTCAGCGAAAAAATGAAAGCCCTGCTGGCCATTGCGGCCAAGGTGCAGGAACTGGGCAAATCCGTGAAAGAAGAACATATTCAAAGGGCAAAAAAAGCAGGTGCCACCGACCTGGAAATTCACGATACCGTTTTGATTGCGGCCCTGTTCTGCCTGTACAACCGGTATGTGGACGGCATGGGAACGTATTGTCCCGAAGATCCTGCCTACTATCAAAAACTGGCTTCCCGCCTGGTGACCATGGGTTATGCCAGCCCGAAAGATCCATCTGTACGCAAAGGTGAAGAGAGTTTTAAATAGAAAACATTAACAGTGATTGCAAATACCATAGAGGCTCCCGAAATCCTGGCTTTGCCGCAGCCGAAGGAAATTCATTTTCAGAAATACAGGCGGATGCTTTTTATGATCTGCTTTTTCAGCAGCCTGTTTGGAGGAACAGTATCCACGCTGATGTCCGTTTATCTGCCGGTAGCCGTAAAGGATCTGATGGTCAATACCAGTTCCGGTCAGTACGACAATATCAGCGCAACCATCAGCGCCCTGTTTATATTCGGCTGGATGGCTGGTGGAATCCTCTGGGGTATTCTTTGCGATACGCTGGGCAGAAAAAAATCATTCATCTATGCCACGCTTTGTTATGGATTGTTCACTTTAACGACTGCCGTAGCGCCCTCCTGGTTTATGGTTGTCGTCAGCCGGTTCATGTCGGGCTTCGGCATCGGCGGCGTACTGGTAATTACTACAATGCTCGTGTCTGAAGGTTATCGGGAAAAAAGAAGGGCGGTGTTACTGGGCATTCTTTCCATTTCGATTCCCGTGGGCATTTTTTCTGCCGGCCTCATCAATTATTTCGTTTCGTTTTGGCGGTATGCTTTTATTGTGGGCGTTATACCGGTTGTATTGTCGGGACTGGCGGCCATTTTTTTTACCGAATCGGTTGCCTGGCAAAATGCACAACAAAAAGGCGTTCAGGCAAAAAATAACCTCAGGCAACTGTTCAACAAGGAAAATAGCCAACACCTGATCATGGGATCCCTCATCTTTGGCACATCCCTGATTGGCCTGTGGGCCACATTTTCCTGGCTGCCATCCTGGATACAAAGTCTGATTCAGGGAAGCGGAGGACAAAAAGAACGTGGCCTGGCGATGATGATGATGGGAGGCGGTGGCCTGTTGGGCGGCTTTGTATCCGGATGGATCGTTAACGCCATCGGCGTTAAAAAAACACTCCTGATTTGTTTCGGCGTTTCCTTTATCCTGTCCGTTATCTTATTCAAATTTACTACAGTCCTTTCCACAGGCATCTATCTCCAGATCGCGCTGATCACTATTTTCTTTGGCATGAGTCAGGGCGCGCTTTCGGTTTATATTCCCGATCTGTTTCCTGTTTCGCTTCGCGCAACCGCCACCGGGGTATGTTTTAACCTGGGGCGTTTCTTCACCGCTGTGGCTGTTTTTTTTATTGGTTCACTGGTGGATTTCTTAGGCGGTTACGGAAATGCCATTTTCTGGTTCTCCTTTGTTTTCCCCATTGGATTCGCGATCACCTTATTCAGTAAAACAGCCGTTTATTCACAACATGCAAAATAGATCCTCATGGCATACATAACAGTGAAAACGGCTACCAATTTCCTAAACAATAAAAAATAAACAAAATGGCATACATCGATTTAAAAAATGAATTGCCCGGCATCCGCGGACCGATGGTTTACCGGCCGGAAACGGGAAAAGTTTTAAATGAGCTGGCAGAAATATTATTGCATGACGAGAACAATACGCTGTCCAGGGGAGAAAGGGAACTGATCGGCACTTATGTATCGTCGGAGAACGACTGCTTCTTCTGTCAGCATGTGCATGGCGCCATGGCCCAGCATTATTTTAAATCCGATATGCAGTTCATCGATCAGGTTAAAAAGGATTATCGCTCCACGGCCATTTCTGAAAAATTAAAATCGCTTTTGTCCATCGCCGGAAGCGTTCAGAAAGGCGGCAGGCACGTAACACCTGACCAGATCGAATACGCCAAAAGCCTCGGCGCCACCGACCGGGAAATCCATGATACGGTACTGATCGCAGCTGCATTCTGCATGTTCAACCGGTATGTGGACGGACTGGGGACCTGGGCACCGGAAGACAGGCAGGTGTATGTGGACCGTGCGCCCATACGCGCCGCGGAGGGCTATTCACAAGCCGGTCTGGTGAAATAAAAATTTTTAACACACTTAAAAAAGAAAACATGCCTTATATAGACGTTGACAAAAATCTGCCCGGGATCAGATCCCTGATGGCCTTCCGTCCCGAAACCGCGAAACCATTATCCGACCTGGCTGAAGTGTTGTTGAGGGATGAAACGGGTCTCTCCCGGGCCGAACGGGAACTCATAGGCATGTATGTATCCTACCTGAACGATTGTTTTTACTGCCATCATTCCCATGGTGAACTCGCCGTTTGTTATCTCAACGGAAACCGCGAAGTGGTGGATGCGGTAAGAAAGGATTATCGTCAGGCGGATATTTCAGAAAAATTAAAAGCGTTGTTACAAATTGCCGGGAAGGTGCAGCAGGATGGAAAATCTGTGCAGCCCGGAGATATTGAAAATGCAAAAAAATACCAGGCTACCGACCGGGACATTCACGATACTGTTTTGATAGCAGCAGCCTTCTGCCTGTTCAACCGGTACGTTGACGGGCTGGCTTCCATCGCTCCTCAGGACATGTCTTCCTACCCTCTTCGTGCCAGGCAGGTTGCTGAAAACGGATATGGTCCGCATATCTATTCAAAAGCGCAACCGCAGGCATCTGCCGAAGAGATCCATTCATAAAATAAAAACCAAAACAATCGATCCACAAATTAACGAACATGAGAAAACTCAAACTTTTAGCAGCCGTGCTGCTGTGCATTTTTTCCCTGCCTGCAATATTGTCTGCGCAGAACAGTCCCGTCAGCGGAACAGTTACTGACCACCATGGTAAACCGATATCCGGCGCCAGCATACAGGTTGTGGGAACCAGCCGCGGAACGGCGACGGATGATGCCGGGAAATTCAGCATAGCCCTTCCTCCCGATGGCCGCATCGTGATCAGCGCCTATGGATTTCACGCGCAAACCGTGAAACCGGAAGCCGGATCTTCATCACTTCAGTTTGCCCTGGAAGAAGATGTGGCCAAACTGGATGAGATC
>DASRLM010000207.1:0-3600 GCA_035648455.1 Puia sp.
ATATGGTTCCGAACCGGCTTTACCTCAACAAGGGGAATTTTAAATTTGAGGACATTACGGAGAAAAGCGGGATCGCAGCCAAACAGGGCTGGTGTACCGGTGCAACCATGGCGGATGTGAATGGAGATGGGAAACTGGATATCTACATTTGCCGTTCTGCAGATTCCAACCCTTCAAAAAGGAGGAATTTGCTGTTTATTAATAACGGCGATCTCACATTTACAGAGGCGGCCGAGCAATATGGACTGGCCGATGAAGGGTATAGTACCCAGGCTGTTTTTTTTGATTACGACAAGGATGGCGATCTGGATATGTTCCTGGTGAATCATTCGCTGCAGCATTATGCCAGTGGTGATTATGAAAATACAAGCCTGAGAAAAGAACAGAATCCGGCGTTTGCAAATAAATTGTTTAGAAATGACCACGGTCATTTTACGGATGTTTCGGCAGAAGCCGGCATCACGTCCAATGTATTGACTTTTGGATTGGGCGTTTCCGTTAGTGATTTTAACAATGACGGATGGCCCGACATTTATGTATCGAATGATTTCAACGAATCCGATTATCTGTTCATCAACCAGGGCAACGGAAGGTTTTCGGAAGAACTGCGGAATGACATGGATCAGGCTTCCCTGTATTCCATGGGCTGTGATGCCGCGGATTTCAACAACGACGGACTGACGGATCTGGTGACCCTGGACATGTTGCCGGAAGATAACTGGTCGCAGAAAATGCATACCGGTGCGGAAAATTTTGACAAGTTTCAAATGCTGTTCAACCAGGGCGTTTATCCCCAGTACAGCCGCAACATGTTACATCGGAATAACGGAGATGGCACATTCAGTGAAATGGCCCAATACGCGGGAGTTTCGAACACCGACTGGAGCTGGTCCTCGCTATTTGCCGATTTTGACAACGATGGACAGAAGGATCTTTTTATCAGTAATGGTTATGCGAAAGACAATACCAACATGGATTTTATGCGCTACCGCATCAACCAGCAGATCCGGGCCAGGGGTGGGGGCAACACGAAGGACATCATGAAGGACCTGATTAAAAAAATGCCCTCCATAAAAATTCCGAATTATATTTTCAGAAATAATGGAAACGACCGGTTCAGCAATAAAACGGATGAATGGGGGTTGGGAAAGGCATCCGTATCCTCGGGAGCGGCCTATGCCGACCTGAACAATGATGGTGCGCTCGATTTGGTGATCAGCAACATCAATGACGAAGCATTTATTTATAAGAATAATTCGAACGAACAGTATCCCGCCAATCACTATCTTAAGATCAGCCTTCACGGAAACGGTCAGAATGTAAATGGCGTCGGTGCGAAAGTAAAACTGTTTGCCGGACGCCATCTTTTTTACCAGGAGGAACAACCCGTGCGGGGTTTTCAATCATCGGTGGATCCCGTGCTGTGTTTTGGACTCGGTAAATCCAGTCGGCTGGATTCCATCATCGTGGAATGGCCGGACGGAAAAACAGATCGCCTGACCGGAATTGAAGTCAACCGGTTGCTGAAGATCCGGGAGGGATCCTTCCCTTTATTAAAGCCGCCTGACCGGCCATCAGGGCATCAGCTTTTTTCTGCCGCTCCGGCAATTCCCTTTTTACACCGGGAGAATCATTTTAACGATTTTACCATACAACCCCTGCTTCCCAACTATCTTTCCAGGCAGGGCCCGTGCATGGCCAGGGCAGATGTAAATAAAGACGGTCTGGAAGACATTTTTATCGGCGGGGCAAAGGGACAGCCCGGAAAAATATTTTTACAAACCCGCGATGGTCATTTTATGCCGGCTACCGAACCCGCCATAGCCGCAGATTCTTTATCGGAAGATGTTGCCTGCCTTTTTTTTGATGCCAACGGAGACGGCGCCCCGGATCTGTACGTGGCTTCGGGAGGTTATGAATTTGACGCGCAGGATTCCTTGTTACAGGATCGGTTATACTTCAATGATGGCAGCGGACATTTCAGCAAGTCTGCGGCAGATCTGCCGGTTATGCATTTCAGCAAGGGTTGCGTTCGTGCCGCGGATATTGACCATGACGGTGATCAGGATCTGTTTGTCGGCGGAAGGGTGGTGCCGGGACAATACCCGCTAGCCCCGCCGTCGGTGATACTGCTGAATGACGGCAGGGGACATTTCACCAATGCAACGACGTCGGTGGCGCCCCAGCTGACACAGGTGGGCATGGTGACCGATGCGGCATGGGTTGATCTGAATCACGATGACTATCCTGACCTGGTGCTGGCAGGCGAGTGGATGCCCATACGCATTTTCATCAACGAAAAAGGAAAGCTGGCCGATCACTCTGCCGATTATATTCATTTTCCTTCCACAGGTTGGTGGAACAGCATACTGGCAGGCGATTTTGACGGAGACGGGAATACGGACCTCATCATCGGGAACCAGGGACTGAACAATCCTTTTCATGCGAGCGAAAAAGAACCGGTCACAGTATGTTACAAGGATTTCCGGGGTGATGGACGCCAGGATCCGATCCTCAGTTATTTTATAAACGGAATTTCTTATCCCATTTATTCCAAGGACGATCTGGTGGATCAGTTTCCCTGGCTCAAAAAGAAATTTCTGACTTACGAATCGTATGCAAAGGCGACCATCAGGGATCTTTTCAGCGCAGATCAACTGAAAGATGCCCGTGTTCTGAAAGCAGAACTTATGGAAACGGTTTATCTGCACAATAATGGCCATGGGGGATTTGACAAATTCCCACTTCCGGAAGAAGTACAATGGTCGCCGGTTTATGCCATGACCGATCCGGACATAAACAAAGACGGAAAGCCGGACCTGGTCCTGGCCGGAAATAATGCATGGACGCGGATAAAATTCGGCCGTTACCGTGCTAATCACGGAGTGGTTCTGCTGAATGACGGCAAAGGGCATTTCACTTATTTGAACCAGCGATCCTCGGGATTGAATATCCGCGGTGATGTGCGCAGCATGCTGAATCTGTCCGGACCAAAAGGAACAACCCTGGTATTGGGTTTAAATGACGACAGTGCCAGGATTTACCAAGTCACCCCGGGAAATGGATTTTGATTTATTCGTCTGAACGGTGCCGGAATTCCAGTATATTGTACCTGCCTTAAATCGGCCGCATGGACAATGAACCGGTGAAAATGCCAATGTATCTGAAGCTGTCGCAGATCCTCATGGGTACCGGCGTTCTTTTTTTTATATTGTATGTGGGCCAGGATATTCTCATTCCGCTTGTGTTTGCGGGCATGATTGCGGTTCTGTTCAACCCGGTAGTTCTTTTTCTTTGCCGGAAGAAAATCCCGAGGGTCATCTCCATTTTGATATCCCTGATCATCACGATGTTGCTGATTGCCGGTATTTTTTATTTTTTTATTGCCCAGATTTCCCTCTTCAGTGAATCGGTGCCCCAGATCAAACAAAAGTTTCTGTCTTTATTTAATGAAAGTGAGCGCTGGTTTTCCCATACGTTCAATATTTCCAGATGGAAAATGGATGCCTGGGTGAAGAAAACCCAGAATCAGAGCATGGACAACGGAACGGAGGTGATCGGTAAAACGGTAGGCACCATCGGCGGCATACTGACCACTTT
>DASRLM010000208.1:0-8140 GCA_035648455.1 Puia sp.
CCCTAATATGAACATGGCAAAAACGCCCGGACTGATGAATCCGGTGTATTTCTGAATATACGTAAATCCGCCTTCACTGCTTATTCCCAGTACGTCCTTCCAGGTGAACAGGATGGCAATGATCATGGCGGAAAGCGCAACGATCCTTCCAATCCATACCAGCCTTTTTTCCGTTGCCTCCTTATTGATGTATTTTTGGTAGATATCCAGCGTATAAATCGTTGATATGCTATTTACCTTTCCCGCAAGCGAAGCCACGATGGCTGCGGTTAAGGCGGCGATGGAAAGCCCTTTCAGTCCGGCAGGCAAAAACCCAAGTACCGCGGAATAGGCATGATCCATATTCGCATGTTCCATAGAAGGCAGGTTACCCTGTTTCATCAGCACATAGGCCGCAATTCCGGGAAGCATTACGATGAGCGGCATGATCAGTTTGAGCAGGGCTGCAAACAACAAGCCGGTTCTTGCGGTATTTAAATTGGCTCCGAGTGCCCGCTGGGTTATGTACTGATTGCATCCCCAGTAGTTCAGGTTCACAATCCACTGGCCTGCGGCATACATCAATATCCCCGGCAGGATGAGGTATTTATCTATATCCAATTGCGGGGTATCTGCCGTTGGCTTTTTAAAAATCATGTGAAAATGTTCCGGAGCCGTTTTCATCATGGTGGAAAAGCCATGCATGACGCCTGTTCCACCGCCTACCTTATTCAGGGCGAAATAGGAGGTGGCCAGTCCCCCGATGATGAGAACGGTTACCTGAATAACATCCGTAAAGCCAATTACTTTCATACCACCCAGCGTAATAAAGATGGCAAAAACCGCCAGGGAGATCATCACGATGTGCAGGTAATCCGTGCCATCGTCGGGCAGTAGTCCGCGGATGGCAATGGCACCCAGATACAATATCGAAGTCAGGTTGACAAATACATAGATGAAGAGCCAGAGGATGGCCATGATCATGGCCACCGTTTCATTATACCGGGTTTTCAGAAACTGCGGCATGGTATAGATCTTGTTTTTCAGGTAGATCGGCATGAACCATACTGCGATGATGATGAGCGCCACGGCGGCTATCCATTCATAGGCTGAAACCGCAATGCCGACAAAAAACCCGTTCCCGCTCATGCCGATGAATTGTTCGGCGGATATATTGGAAGCGATCAGGGAGGCCCCGATGGCGTACCAGGTGAGGGTACCTTCAGCGAGAAAGAAAGCTTTTGAATCATGCTCCTTGCTTTTTCTTTTTTTATAGATCCAGTAACCATAGGACCCTACGAGAATCAGATAGAGCAGGAAAACCACATAATCTTTAGAAACAAGTTGATTATTCATGTTGGGGCAATCGTATTGTGAGTAAAAAGATTTTGAAAAAACAGGCTAGGATTTCATCTGATAGTACACATCATTCCACCGCAATTCATTCTTGAATGAATAAATATCTGTATTCTTTCCAATCAATACAAACTCAATTCCGGCCATGGATGCAAAATCTTCCAGGCATTCCGGCGACAGATTCTGACTGTAACAGGTATGGTGGGCGCCGCCTGCGAGAATCCAGGCTGTGCAGCCTTTTTTTAAATCGGGATAGGGACGCCAAAGTACTCGGGCCACAGGAAGTTTGGGCAGACCATGAACGGGACTGACTGCATTCACTTCATTCAGCAGCAGGCGAAAGCGGTTACCCATGTCAATGATTGAAACGTTGATTGCCTGTCCCGGACCGCCGTTAAAGACCAACCGCACCGGATCCTCTTTTCCGCCAATGCCGAGCGGATGAATTTCACAGGATGGTTTATCTGCGGCAATGGACGGGCAGATCTCCAGCATGTGCGCGCCGAGCACCAGTTCGTTGTCCGGATTAAAATGGTAGGTATAATCTTCCATGAAAGAATTTCCTCCGCTTAATCCGGTTGCCATGGTTTTCATTGCACGCACCAGTGCAGCCGTTTTCCAGTCCCCTTCCCCGGCAAAGCCATATCCTGCCTGCATCAGCCTTTGCGCACCAATGCCGGGCAACTGTTTCATTCCGTGGAGATCCTCGAAGGTATCCGTGAATCCTTTAAAGTTCCCCTGCTCCAGAAAATGTTTCAGACCCAGTTCTATCCGGGCCGCATCGCGCAGCGAAGCGTGGCGTGTACTGCCTTTTTTCAATATGGCGGCAACAGTATATTGTTCCTGATAGAGGTCAACTAACTGATTGATTTCATTTTCACGGACTTCCTGAATGGATTGCACCAGGTCACCGATGCCGTGGGTATTTACGGAATAGCCAAACTTATATTCTGCTTCTACTTTGTCTCCTTCCGTTACGGCCACCTGCCGCATATTGTCGCCAAACCGTACAAATTTCGCGTTCTGCCAGTCGTGCCAGCCTGCAGCGGCCCGCGTCCAGTCACCGATCTGGGCAATCACCTGCTTATCTTCCCAATAACCGGTTACCACCTTCCGGTTGATGCGCATCCGGCTGAGGATAAAACCAAACTCGCGGTCCCCGTGTGCGGATTGGTTCAGGTTCATGAAATCCATATCGATTTCGCTCCAGGGAATGTCCCTGTTGAACTGGGTATGCAGATGAAGCAGTGGTTTCTGCAAAATTTTCAATCCGTTGATCCACATTTTTGCAGGGGAAAAGGTATGCATCCAGCAGATGAGGCCAATGCAGTCTGAATGGTTGTTGGCTTCTGTGCAGGCCTGGGAAATTTCTGCTGATGTTTTGACAACCGGCTTACAGATTATGCTCACGGGTATTGTGCCATTTTCATGCAGGCTCCGGGCAATGATTGCGGCATGGGCTCCCACTTTCTGCAGGGTTTCTTCCCCGTATAAATGCTGGCTTCCGGTCAGGAACCACACTTCCAGTTTTTTAAGATCCGACATGAGTTCCTGTTTATTGATCACTGGCCGTAATAAGCATCCGGTCCGTGTTTTCTTTCAAAATGTTTTTTAATCAGCGATTCTTTCAGGGGTTTTACGCCGGGGTTGATCTGTTCCGTCAGCAGCGCCAAATGGGCGATGGATTCCAGCACTGCGCTGTTGTAAACCGCTTTTTCCGCATTTTTACCCCAGGTAAAGGGGGCATGATTGCCAACCAGTATCATTTCGACGTCTTCATAGTGCAGATTTTTTTCCCGCAGGTGGTTGATGATCTGCATGCCGGTCTGAAATTCATAATCCCCGCGGATCATTTCGTCCGCCATCGGCGGGGTGCAGGGAATGAAGCCGGTATGATGATCCGCATGGGTGGTGCCGTAAATGGGAATGTCCCGCTGTGCCTGTGCCCAGGCTGTAGCATATATGGAATGTGTGTGCACCACAGAGCCTATTTTCCCCCAATGTTTATACAATACCGCGTGGGTTCGCGTATCGGATGATGGACGGAGTTTTCCCTCCACGATACGGCCTTCGAAATCCACAACGACCATTTTTTCCGCATCCAGGGCATCGTAGGGCACTCCGCTGGGTTTGATGGCGAACACAGCAGCGTTGCGGTCTGCCACGCTCACATTACCAAAAGTAAAAATGACCAGTCCGAGGGCAGGCAACTTCCTGTTCGCTTCAAAAGCTTCTTCCCGGATGGTTTTGTACTGGCTCATTGTGGTGAAACGGAAATATTTTCAGTGGCTTTCCCGAGTTTTAGATAGGCTGCATATCTTTTTTCATAAACCGGCGATCTGGATTTGTCGGGAACATACGTTGCATCAAAACCCTGGCCCATGGCCTTCATCGCTGCTTCCACGCGCGGATAAACGCCCGCGGCCGTGGCGGCAAACATGGCTGCGCCCAGGGCACAGGTTTGCTCCGAACGATGAATGCGGATGGGCATTTTAATGATGTCTGCCATCATCTGCATGATGAAGGGCGATTTTTTTGCCACGCCGCCGAGTCCGATCAGCCCTTTTACCGGAATGCCCTCGCTGATGAATCTTTCCACGATGGCCCGGGCGCCGAAGCAGGTGGCTTCTGCAACGGCGCGGAAAATTTCGGGCGCCTGGCTGGCCAGGTTCAACTGGCTGATCGTGCCTTTCAATTCCTGGTTGGCATCCGGTGTGCGGCGGCCGTTGAACCAGTCAATGGCGATCTCCGATTTTTCCGTTACCGGTAGCAGGGCTGCCTGGCGACTCAATTCCGGCAGGATTTCCAGGTAAGTTTCTTCTATAATGGCGGCGAGTTCGCTGTTATTTGTGTCTGCCGCTTTTGCTGAAGCCAGCCGGAGTGGCCAGGCGACCAGGTTTTTAAACCAGGCATAGGCGTCGCCGAAGGCAGACTGGCCGGCTTCCATGCCGATCATGCCCGGAATCACGGATCCGTTTACCTGACCGCAGATCCCTTTCACCAGTTTGCCCTGCATGTCTGAAACAGGCGCTACCAGCATGTCGCAGGTGGACGTGCCCATCACTTTGCTGAGGTAATACGGTTCAATTTGTCCGCCAACAGCGCCCATATGGGCGTCAAAGGCGCCTATGGCAACCTGTACATTTTCTGAAAGTCCCAGCTGGTTTGCCCAGTACGCGCTGAGTGTGCCGGCAGACTGGTCCGAAGTAAAGGTGTTCACGGGCAGCCGTGCGGCTTGTCCCTGCAGCAGCGGATCAAGCGCCGTAAAGAATTCATCCGGGGGAAATCCGCCAAAGGTTTCTGACCATAAAGCTTTGTGTCCTGCACTGCAAACACCGCGCTTCAGTTGGGTTGCATCCGTTCCGCCGGTCAGCAGAAAAGGGATCCAGTCGCAGTGCTCCACCCAGGTGTAACAGGCTTTCCGCACGGCATCGTCCTGGCGGAAAACGTGCAGGCATTTTGCCCAGAACCATTCTGAAGAATAGATGCCACCGACAAACTGCAGGTAATCGGTGGAAAATTTTTTGGAATGACGGTTTATTTCGGCAGCCTCTTTCACCGAGGTATGGTCCTTCCACAAAACAAACATGGCGTTTGGATTTTCTGTAAATCCGGGAAGCAGGGAAAGCGGTGTGCCGGTTTTATCCACGGCCACAGGAGAGGATCCGGTTGTGTCCAGGCCGATCGCCCTGATGCGGGACGTTACTTCCGGGCCGGCCTTGCTCAGGCAATCCCGGATCGTATATTCCATCCCTTCCAGATAATCTTTGGGGTGCTGGCGGAACTGGTTGATGGAAAGGTTGCAGTACTGACCGGATTTCCACCGGGGATAATAAAAAAGGGATGCGGCCATTTCCTGGCCCGAACCGGCGTTCACAATGATGGTGCGCACGGAATCCGTTCCGAAATCCACCCCGATTACAAAGGCATTCTCCTTCATCATGGCACTGCTGTTGGAATTCATGTCAAATTAACACTTAATTAATCAGCCGTCAAAAAAAATTGGCGGGTGGCCGCAGGGCTTCCGCTCATAAAACAAATTTGTCCGGGTTGGGAATAAAATTCATAAAGGCCCGGAAGCTTGCCTTGTATTTTTTTTTGTTGAGTTTATAGTAAAAGGCGCCTTTTTTGGAATTGGATTTATCTTTTTCCCGAAGTTTGATCAGGAGTTCGGTGGCCAATACCTTCCGGCTGAAATTCCGGTTGTCGAGCCTGGTTTGGTACACGCCTTCATAAAGGTTTTGCAGCTGCGGTATGGTGAATTTTTCGGGAAGCAATTCAAACAGGATGGGATGAGAGGCTGCCTGGTAACGGAGTTCCTGCTGGGCCATTTTCAGCATGGTATCGTGGTCGAAGAACAACGGCGGCCGTTTGCGGATCAGGAACCATTCGGCATGATATTCCTTGCTGATCTGGGTTTCGTACTGGTGGATGTCGATCAGGGCGGTGAATGCGGTGGAGATGGTCCGCTCTACCGGGTCGCGGTTTGGTTCGCTGAACGTGCGGAGCTGATTCAGATAGAGTCCTTCGATGCCGGTAAATTTTTTGAGAATGCGGGTGGCGGCCTGTTCCAGGCTTTCCGAACGGGAAATGAAGCCGCCGATGAGGCTCCATTTGTTTTTTTCAGGTGCAATCACCCGCTTCACCAAAAGTACTTTGAGATTTTCTCCGTCGAAACCAAATATGATGCAGTCCACTGCTGCAAGAACATGTGTTTGTCCGGCATATTTATTCATAGAAGAAAGCAGTAATTCCGCAGTGAATATAGGGATTGTTGACGAATGGACAATCGGGTTCCGGAGTCGAAAGTGGACAACCATTGTCCACTGTCCATCGAATAATTATATTTGCAGCCATCATGACGAATAAAGACTTCCTGACCAATGAAACCGGCATCGGCAGCCAGTATAAGAACTGGTTCCTCGATTATGCTTCCTATGTTATTCTGGAAAGGGCGGTACCGGCGGTACAGGACGGGCTGAAACCGGTTCAGCGCCGCATCCTTCATGCGATGAAGGAAATGGATGACGGGCGGTTTAATAAAGTGGCTAACATCATCGGCCAGTCCATGCAATACCATCCGCATGGTGATGCTTCCATTGGGGAAGCGATCGTGAACCTCGGACAAAAAGAGCTGCTGATAGAAACCCAGGGCAACTGGGGCGATGTGAATACCGGCGACGATGCTGCGGCAGCGCGGTACATAGAGGCCCGGCTCAGTAAGTTTGCACTGGAAGTGGCTTTTAATCCCAAAACCACGGAATGGCAGCTCAGTTATGACGGGAGAAAAAATGAACCCATCACCCTGCCCATGAAATTCCCCCTGTTGCTGGCCCAGGGCGCCGAAGGGATTGCCGTGGGACTCGCCACGAAAATACTTCCGCATAATTTCTGTGAGATTTGTCAGGCATCCGTAAAATACCTGCGGGGGAAGAAATTCGAACTCCTGCCGGATTTTCAAACTGGCGGCATGATCGATGTGGCCAACTACAACGAAGGGAAAAGAGGCGGCCGGGTGCGCGTACGGGTGCATATAGAAGAGCTGGATAAAAAAACCCTGCTGATCAAAGACGTGCCCTATGGGGTCACCACCAGCCAGCTCATCGATTCCATCATCAAGGCCAATGACCAGGGAAAGATCAGAATACGGAAAGTGACCGACAATACCGCGGCGGCAGTAGAGGTCCAGGTTGATCTCGCCCAGGGCATTTCGCCTGACATTACCATTGACGCCCTGTATGCTTTCACGGACTGTGAGATCAGCATCTCGCCCAATGCCTGTGTGATCAATAATCAAAGACCTGAATTTCCAATAGTAAGCGATCTGCTGAAAGTATCCGTTGATGATACCAAGGACCTGCTGAAACGGGAGTTGGAAATCAAGCTGGCCGAACTGCAGGATAAATGGCACTATACCTCGCTCGAAAAGATCTTCTTTGAAGAAAAGATCTACAAGGAACTGGAAAAAAAACATGAAACCTGGGAGAAAGTGCTCACGGCCATTGCCAAAGCATTCGAACCCTTCCGGAAACAGCTGAAAAGGGACATTATCCGGGAAGACGTGGTGAAACTAACGGAGAAGCCTGTACGAAGAATATACAAGCTGGACATCGATGAACTGAATGCCCAGATCAAATCGCTGGAAGCGGAGATCAAACAGGTAAAATTTGACCTCAGCAACCTGGTGGACTTTGCGGTGAACTACTACGAAAACCTGTTGAAGAAATACGGCAAAGGCAGGGAACGCAAAACAGAGATCCGTCCCTTTGAGGCCATTGAGGCAAAACAGGTGGCTATGGCGAATGCCAAGATCTATGTAAACCGGGCGGAGGGATTTATCGGAACCGGTTTGAAAAAAGACGAATTCGTAACTGAATGTTCCGACCTGGACGACATTATTGCATTCACCCGCAGTGGTAAAATGAAAATAGTGAAGGTGGCGGAGAAATCATTCATCGGGAAGGACATTATCCACGTTGGCGTTTTTCAAAAGAACGATGAACGCACCACCTATAATATGATCTATTGTGACGGCAAAACCGGCATCAGTTATGCCAAACGGTTTTTTGTGACCGGGGTCACCAGGGAAAAAGAATATGATCTCGCCAAAGGCGAAAAAACAAAAGTTCATTATTTCTCAGCCAACCCCAACGGCGAAGCTGAAGTGGTTCGCGTCATCCTGAGCCCGAACTGTTCGGCGCGTCACAAGGAATTTGATTTCCATTTTGAAACCCTGGAGATCAAAGCCAGGGGTTCGCTGGGAAACCAGGCAACCAAATATCCTGTTAAACAGGTGAAATTAAAA
>DASRLM010000209.1:0-3955 GCA_035648455.1 Puia sp.
TTAAATTTCCGCCGTTCCGCACGTAAGCGGCAAACAGATCCCGCTGTGCATCGGTCAGTACATTTTCCGTGAGCAGGATCAGATCAAACTGCTGCACATAAAGCAGGGAAATTTTTGGATCCGTCAGGGAGTCCATCTCATATTCAGCAAAACCTTCGGTTTGTAAGATTTCAGCAGCAAAGGATCCAAAATTGCCGTCTTCCGCAATCACCAGGATGGGATGCTGGGAACGGGGAGCGGCCTGCAGGGTAGACAATAGAAAAAAACAGGCAGCAAACCCCGCAGCTTTTAGATAATTATTTACACAATACATTTCCACTGACAGCCATTTATTTCCCGACCAGTGTAAAAACGCTGTTAGCCGGAATCGATTTTGAAAAGCTGCCGCGGGCAACTACTACATCCGGCCCTTGTGAAAAATTATGCTGCTCATCGGTAAAATAATATTTCAGGGAGGAAAAAGCAGAAAGGTTTTTTAGCATCCCATCCAGCGTCTGCGACTGTTTGCTGTTGTTCTTTCCCGTTATCACCACGGTTCCGTCTGAAGGATTATGAAATGCAGAGATGATCATATCGGGAAGTTTGGTGGAAATATCAATCCTTTTGAAACCCGGTTTCACAAAATTATACAACTGTTTGAATACATAATAATGTGGCCGCACGGTATACACATCCGGATGCAAAGTGTCGTTGACCGCAAAAATTCCCCACATGCTCCATGTTAAATACCGGTTGGGATGGTGATACCGGCTGTCGTAACCTTCCCAGATCTGAACACCGGTTACCCCGACATTCAGGTGCTGCAGCACATATTGATAAGCGGGCCCCGCATATCCATTGAACCCATAGTCAGGGTTGTACGATCCGCCATCGCATCCGTGACAGACGGTATTTACTTCCGTCATAATCACCTCCCTGTCGGGATAAGCCGAATGTTTAACCGAATCCATCAGTCCCCGGCTCGTTTTTGTTGCATCTCCATATTCATGACCACCGATGCGAAGCAGTTTGGACATGGTGACCGGGTTGGTCAGGATCGCATGAACGCTGGCTGGCCATCCCCCACAATCGTCAGGTCCGATCAGGGTAACGTCTGTGATGTGATCATTAATCAGGTGCGAAGCGATGTTGCTGAAAACCGCGCCGAGTTCAGCTGGTGTTGTCAATACCCCTTCATCTCCGCCGCAGGTGGTTTCGTTTATCGGGGAGAGCATGCTGAAATGGATGGCCGGGATACGGCGTTTTATGCCGTAATAAATCATGGAGGCCATCGTTTCCGCATATTCCGCCTCCATACCCGGGATCATTTTCGTTCCGCCCATCCAGGCCGGCGTTGCACCATCGGGGCTCAGTGTGATATCCGTGATTCCCAGGCCGTTTAAATATTCCACGGTATTCCAGACACAGGTAAACCGGGGGGCGCTGTAAATGGAATCATAGAAAGCCCAGTTATAGGAATTGGGATCAGCGTTGTCATTTACGGATTCCCAGTCACAATCATCATACATGAGCCGGAAGCTGGTACATCCAAGACCCACAACGAGGCTGTCGATTACTTTTTTTACTGCCTCCGGATTCACGTTCCAGGATTGGGGATTGATATTTACACCGAGGCCGTGGATGGTCTGGTATTGCTTTGCCCCATTGACAACCGTATTCTGAGCGGACGCTGTATGGATGAATACAAACAGCACCATGAAAAACGCTAATGAGATGTGCTTCATGTGAATTCCCTTTTTTTAAAATATGATGGAAAATGATTTTCCGGATTGTGTGGAACAATGCTGCAGGTAAATTTACCCGGGAATAAATAAGTTCATTTACCCGATATTGACCAATGTTTACCTTATTTGGTACGGATTTACCGCAGCCAACGATCAAACCAGTTGAAAGCCTCCGTCTGCATCCTGGCGTCAAATTTATGCGGACCCGGGTAAAAAGAAGCCTGATAATGATCCCCGGCGCCCGCTTTTTTATATACCTCGTTTAATATATTATCTGCCCGCTTCATCTCTGTTAGCGTAAATAATTCATCCTCATTATTGTTCAGTACCAGGCTTGGGAGCGGCGCACGCAATCCCAATATTTCAGGCAGGTCCAGTTCATTGGGCAGCAGGGGAACATAGGTCATCCAGGTATGGATAAAAGATTTATGAAGAAGAAAATCCTCCCAGGTTGTCATGAACCCCACGCAAACGGCGCACCTGATCCTCGGATCCAGGCCGCCCGAAAAAACTGTTCGCATGCCGCCACCCGACAGGCCTCCGCATCCAATGCGGTTAGCATCTACATCTTCCCTGTTGCACAACACATCCAGCGCCATCCGGTCTTCGGCAATGAAAACGCCGGGCCAGGTGGTGCCTGCGCTGAATAATGATTTCGCCATGATGTGTTCATGGTCAGCGGCCCATTCATTGTATGCTTTGATGTGGACCGGATTTTCAGGATCATCATCGTTTAATCCGTGCCGCATGGGTTCCGGTAAATCCTGCATCATTACCCTTCTGCTTGCGAACGGGAATGCATCCGGTACCAAAACCACGTAGCCGCGTTTGGCTATTTCATTGGCCCAGGCGAGGCCTTCGTAATACGTCTTTTGATGTTCCCGCATCAGCGGATGCTGCACATCGGATACGCGGGTAATTTTTCTTGTACCAAAATATTTGTTTCCGCCATGGTCGTGAAAAGCCAGGATAGCCGGCAACCTTCCCTTTGCGTTCAGGGGTTTTAATAAAATGGCCGCTGTCGGTCTCCCATACGGCAATTGCCAGTTCAGCTCTTCAATATGCAGGCCATCATAGGCATATTGCCTGATCACATCCACCTGAGGTGTTTTCCCGATATCCGGAATGGCCAAACGATCAGTCAAACGCTTTTTTGCAGCCACTCTCCACGTTTCCAGACTTGTCCATTCTTCCCTCCTGAAAGAAAAAGCAGGCAATTTATTTTCGTTGAATGAATTGGCCCATTCGCCATAAGGTCCGATAATGCTCAGGGTATCATCATTTAGAATTTTATTTTTATCTGCAGACAGTGCAGGAGAACCGGTTAAGTCAACGGCCGGCTGTTTATTTTCATCCGTTTGCGGGGCAAATCCTTTGAGCATTCCCCGGTTGGTTAAACCAAGCCAGGTGAGACTGCTTAATTTTAAAAAACGTCTGCGTTTATTTTCCATATCTGCTGAAATTTCAGAAATGACAAGGCGCGTTCAATTGGCTTAATGAAAATAACAAAATTAAACCCGTTTACAGCAGGGAATTGGAATCGGGGAGGGAAAGCGATGCATCAAGGGCATAAAAAAGCCCCGTCTGAAAAGACGAGGCTTCAATGAATATGGCAGCTACCTACTCTCCCACATTTTGGTGCAGTACCATCGGCCATAAGGGGCTTAACTTCTCTGTTCGGTATGGGAAGAGGTGAACACCCTTGGAAAAACCACCATAAGAAATTAAAAAGTAATTGCTTACTTTAATAAATTAACATATTGGAAGTTGTAATACGAATACCATTTGAATTTTTATTTACTGCTCAGCCGAAGCGTTGCAAAAAAATAAAAAAAATTAAAGCATACGGGCAATTAGTACTACTCGGCTTTACTGTTACCAGTTTTATACCTATAGCCTATCAACGTCATAGTCTCTGACGACCCTTAAAAGAAAACTCATCTTGTGGTAGGTTTCACGCTTAGATGCTTTCAGCGTTTATCCTGTCCGTACATAGCTACTCGGCACTGCACCTGGCGGCACAACCGATACACCAGCGGTACGTACGACCCGGTCCTCTCGTACTAAGGTCATGTCCACTCAATTTTCTTACGCCCATCACAGATAGGGACCGAACTGTCTTGCGACGTTCTGAACCCAGTTCACGTGCCACTTTAATCGGCGAACAGCCGAACCCTTGGGACCTTCTCCAGCCCCAGGATGTGACGAACCGACATCGAGGTGCCAAACCT
>DASRLM010000210.1:0-3292 GCA_035648455.1 Puia sp.
TATATCTAGTAACTTGTGGAACACATGGCAAAAACACTGGTGGTGGTGGGGGGCGGGGCGGCTGGTTTTTTTTGCGCTTTAACAGCGGCCCGGCTAAATCCAGCGTTGCGCGTATTGATAGTGGAGAAAACGGGAAAACTGCTCAGCAAGGTAAAAGTAAGCGGCGGGGGCCGTTGTAATGTAACGCATGCCTGTTTTTCGATTCCTGAGATGATCCGCAACTATCCCCGGGGCGGACAACTGCTGAAAAAAACTTTTCACCGGTTCTTTACCCCCGATACCATACAATGGTTTGGGGAAAGAGGCGCGAAATTAAAAGCGGAAGAAGACGGCAGGATGTTCCCGGTCAGCAATTCGTCCCAGACCATTGTGGATTGCCTGATGGAAGAGGCGGCAAAATATAAGGTGGAGATCCGCCTGCATCACGGGATCAAATCCCTGGTTCCCATCGAAAACGATACGGGGTTTAACCTGTATTTTTCAAATGAGTGGACCCTTCGGGCCGACTTCCTTTGCATAGCCAGCGGCGGATATCACAAATCGACCCTGTTTGAATGGATCCTGCGAACGGGCCATACCATCGAGGCGCCCTCACCTTCCTTATTCACTTTCAACATGCCGGAAAATTCCATCACCCGGCTGATGGGCATTTCAGTACCGGAAGTTCAGGTAAAAATATCCGGAACCAGTCTCAAAGAAAACGGGCCCCTGCTGATTACGCATTGGGGCATGAGCGGCCCGGCGATACTCAAACTCTCGGCCTGGGGGGCCCGGCTTTTACAGGAAAAGAATTACCATTTCGAAATATCCGTGAACTGGCTGCCGGAAATCCGGGAGCAATCCCTGCGGGACGAAATACAGCTCCTCCGGCAGGAATCCGGTTCAAAAAAAATCATGCATAAAAACCCCTGGAACCTTCCGCAAAGGCTCTGGGAGTGGCAGCTTGAACAGACCGGTACCGGGGATATCCGCTGGGCCGAGCTACCCGCTGCGCAGCAAAATAAACTCGTCCGGAATTTATGCAGCCAAACATTTTCCGTGCAGGGAAAAACCACTTTCAAGGAAGAGTTTGTTACGGCAGGCGGCGTTCGGCTCAACGAGATCAACCCGCAGACGATGGAAAGCCGGATCCATCCGGGATTATTTTTTGCCGGAGAAGTGATGGATGCAGACGGCATAACCGGCGGTTTTAATTTTCAGCAGGCATGGACCAGTGGTTTTGTTGCGGGAAAATCCATCGCTGAATTTCCGGGTTAACTGATCAGGATCAGATCCGGGACTTTTCTGAAAACATTTACCTAACTTTATTTCCTCCGCGAAGATTTTTCTCTAAAACATGGACCATATATGAAATTCAGGGTGCACCTGCCTATTTTCTTCCTCTTATTTATACCTGCCTGCCACACCGAAATCAATATGGATGATCTGCCGATCAACCACATCCAGGTGATCGGATCGCATAACAGTTATAAAAAAGCCATTGATCCCCTGTTGTTCAAAGAGATTATGAAAGCAGATTCAGCCAGGGCCCAGGGGCTTGCTTATAGTCATATTGATTTGAGCAAACAGCTTGATTTGGGTTTGCGGAACCTGGAAATAGACATTTATTCAGATACCCTCGGCGGCAGATATGCGCATCCCAAAGGGTTGGACTGGGTAAAGGGGCAGCAGGCTTATGATACGGCGGGGCTGATGCTTCAACCCGGATTTAAAGTATTTCATGTGATGGATATTGATTTCAGGAGCAATTGCCCGACCTTCAGAAATTGCCTCACGGAATTGAAATCCTGGTCGGCCGCCCACCCGGATCACGAACCCATATACATTACCATGAATGCCAAAGATGACGGATTGGAAAAACCCGGCAGTACGGTGGCTGAACAATTCAACGAAAGAGTTTTTGATAAACTGGACAGTACCCTGCTGAAGGATCTGGGCAGGGGAAATTTAATTGTTCCGGATGATGTGCGCGGTTCGGCAGAGACCCTGGAAAGCGCCGTCCTGGCAGGTCACTGGCCAAAAGAAAAAGAAGCCAGGGGCAAATTTATTTTCATCCTGGATGAAAACGGGGTCAAAAGGACGCAATACAGCAGTGGCCATCCTTCCCTGAAGGGACGCGTATTATTCACCAATGCGGATCCCGGCACGGCGGAAGCGGCCATCCTGATCCGGAATGATCCGCGGACCGACCCCATTCGGGATCTCGTAAAAAAAGGATACATCGTACGTACACGGGCAGACTCGGATTTGGAAGAAGCCAGAAAGAATGATCAGTCCAGATTCCGTGCAGCCTGCAGCTCAGGGGCACAAATCATCACGACGGATTATTATCAGAAAAGCGCCTTTTTTAATTCTGATTACGAAATCAGTTTCCCGGATGGAAAATATGTGCGGGTGGATTCCGTGATTGTCAACTGATCCATTATTGATGATGCGGATTTCAAATCCGCAATAAGACATTAAATAAAAAATCTGATCATGGAAGAAATAGAAGTGCCCACGGAACATCTTCATGAAACCATTGAAGAAAGGGTAGAGGAATCTTTGGAACGAAAAGAAAAGAAAGGGATGATGAGCATTGCCATTTCCACGGCTCTGATGGCGGTGTTTGCTGCGCTGTCCAGCCTGATCGCCGGGCATCATTCGGATGAAGCCCTGCTGGAACAAATCCACGCATCCGATCAGTGGGCCTATTACCAGGCAAAAGGAATTAAGGAGGAAATCCAGTCACTCAGCGCCAATCCCGACAAGGAAACCCTCCAGGCGAAATATAAAACCGAACAGGCCGATATTAAAAAAGTGGCTGAAAAAGCGGAGGAGGATTCCCACAGTCACCTGGAACACCATGCCGTTCTGGCCAGGGCGGTCACGCTCTTTCAGATTTCCATTGCCATATCAGCCATCGCGATCCTGACCCGGAAAAAAATGCTCTGGTTTGCCGGGCTCTGTATTTCCTGCGTGGGCTTGTTTTTTTTCATCTCCGGATTATTCTGACGGGGTTGTCGTGGATAAATTCTGTATACTCAATACCGGCCGGCAACCATTCTGCCCGGATTAAATGGTAAATTGAGATTGAATTCATTTTCATCCTGAAATCTGATTACTGAATTGTATGCGTGGACTCAAGACCATTGTATTTCTGCTGATCTCAAATACCTTCATGACTTTTGCCTGGTATGGGCACCTCAGGTTCAAGGATTTTCCCTGGGGTAAAAGCCTCGGTTTATTTTCGGTGGTCCTGATCAGCTGGGGACTTGCTTTTTTTGAATATCTCTTTCAGGTTCCTGCCAAC
>DASRLM010000211.1:0-16927 GCA_035648455.1 Puia sp.
GTCTGCCGTTAATTTGTAGAATATATTTCTCAACTCCCGATTCTGTGGAGCAAATTCCTTTGGGTCTTTGGTTTTTCTGTTTCTTTTCATAGCACTTTTCCATGGCATATACATTGTAATTTTGTTATGAACCTTTATAAATCGCAGGTATGAACAACGCTTTACAACCCACCCTGAACCTGGCCCGGATAGATGATATCGTTTACTGGACCAAAAAATGGGAAATTTCGCCGAATCAATTATTTCAGGCCGTCCGGGCAATCCAAAGCAGCGATGTACAGGCTATCGCTAAATATCTCCGGGAGAGGGGGTTTGCCTTATAGTCGAATGATGTATTTCGAATAGTCAATTCATCCTGCGGTTCAAACGCTGTAGATCACCTTGTATATTTCAGAAATATCCACATCCTGAAGGTAGGGATAGAGCTCGCCAGCGTCTTCAAAACTGCGGATGCAGATGTAGAAATAGCGGGTGGTATGATAATAAATCTCCACATAAAAATCGTTCACCTGATAAAGCGTGATCCGGTAACAGCCGTCGGTTCTCTCCGCCAGAAAAACCCCATCCGTTGCGAGTACCTCCGTTTTGGCCATTCCGTCCATAATATTGAAATCCCTGATATCCATAACCTGGTTTGAATGTTATTGATTGTGGTTTCAAATCCTATATGTCAAATCATATACCGATATTTGGAATCCGATGACCTAAGTTTTCCATTTCTCCCAAAATATATGTCTGATCCCATTCAATCACTCAGTCACGGCGACTTTTTAAAAGCAGATAAGAATTACGAAGAAGCCGCCAGGGCAGTGAATTTGGTTTATGTAACCGATCACACACCTGGAATTATACGGCTAAAGAAGGGAAAAGGTTTCTCTTATCTTCTGGAAAACAGCAAACTCGGGGATAAAAACCAATTGCTGAGGATCAAAAAGCTGGCAATCCCTCCCGCCTGGACCGAAGTGTGGATCTGTGCTCTGGAAAACGGACACATACAGGCAACCGGCCATGATGCGCTCAAACGGAAACAATACCGTTACCATGCCTTATGGACCCTGATCCGGGGAGAGACTAAATTCCACAGGCTGCTGGAGTTTGGTAAATTACTGCCCCGCCTGAGGGCCCAGCTGGAAAAGGATCTCCAGCAAAAAGCATTCAGCCCGGAGAAGGTGCTGGCCACGGTCATCAGTCTCATGGAAAGGACCTATATCCGGATCGGAAACAGCAATTATGAAAAACTATATGGTTCCCACGGACTGACCACGCTGAAGGACAAGCATGTATCCATTACCGGTGATAAGATCCGATTCGCCTTTCGGGGAAAGAAGGGCATTCAGCACGACATTACACTCAAAAATAAACGGCTGGCCAAAGCCGTTGAGCAATGCCGGGATATTCCGGGCAAAGAACTGTTCCAGTATTATGACGAACAAGGTTACCGGCGGCCCATCGAATCCGGTATGGTAAACGATTACATCCGGAACGCCATGGGTATGGATTTCAGCGCAAAGGATTTTCGGACCTGGGCCGGATCTTTACATGCATTGGATGTATTGTGCGATTTGCCGGAAACAGAAGAGGTAGCGGAGAGAAAGAAAAATATCGTGACCATGCTGGATTTCGTAAGCAGTAAGCTGGGAAATTCAAGGGCTATCTGCAAAAAATATTATGTCCATCCCGGTCTCGTCCGGCTCTACGAGGAAAATAATTTCTCCCGGTATCTGCGGCTCGCCAATGAAACCGACGACGACGATGGCAATACCGGATTGACGGCTTCGGAAAAAGTGTTGTTGCAGATTTTGAAAAGGAAGGGGTGAGGTTAATTTAATCCTCACGCCCGCTCAAACTTCAAAATAAAATTAGATCCCTGGTCCACACCGGTTTGCACGTCGATGGACGCTTTGTGGGATTGTATGATATTCAGTGTGGTGGCGAGCCCCAGGCCGAGTCCGTTTCTTTTAAAGGTGAAGTAAGGTTCAAATAAGTGGGGCAGGGTTTCCTTGCTAATGCCCGTACCATTATCCCGGATGGACACCAGGTGATGCCCGTTCTGACTGGTTATGGAAATATTCAATTCCCCTTTGTTTTCATTCATGGACTCGATCGCATTGATGATGATGTTGGTAAAAGCGATCTTTAGTTTGAGGGGGTCTGCCAGGATGTAGGCCGGTTCATTCGGATAGATCACCTTCCAGCTCACTTTTTTGAGTGTGATCCGGTCAATGATGGTGGCTATGGAATCATCCAGGATATTCTGAAGTGCTTTTTTTTCCCGGAGGTTTTCCGGAGGCATGGATGAGGATAATAACAATTCCGTGATGAGATCGTTGATCCGCCTGCTGTTCCGGTTGATGATGTCCAGATATACATTTCCCGACTCCGCGATATTTTCAAGGAGCAGCTGATCCACCGAAAGATTGATGTTATTGAGCGGATTCCGCACCTCATGGGCCAGCGCACGCACAAGCCGGTTCGCCGCGCCCAGTTTTTCCGCCTGCAACGTGGCCTTTTCCGCCCTTTTCAGGTTGGTAATATCATGGATTATTCCCTGGGTATACAAATTGTCTTCCGCATCCATTTCCATGGAAAGGGACAGTATGCCCTGGATCTTCTCCTTATCCTGATTTACCAGATCCACTTCCACATCTTCCACTACACCTTCTGTTTTCAGCAGGTTGTTGATTTCCGTAACTTGGTCCGGGCGGGCAAAAAAATGTTCCAGGCTAAGGTTCAGTAATTCCGGCCGTGTATACCCCAGCATGGTGGTGGTGATGTAGTTTACATCCTTAAAAACAAGCGACTGGTCGGTGAGAAAGACCGCATCTTTTGACTTTTCAAATATGCTCCGGAACTTTCTTTCATTGGATCGCAGGGTTTTTAAGGCTCCTGCCCTTTCCAGCGAATAACGTATGCAACGTTCGAGCTTTTCGGTATTGAGCTCCAGTTTTACGAGATAGTCAAAAGCCCCGGCCTGCATGGCCTCCAGGTCAATTTTCTGATTGCCCATGCCGGTTAAAAGGATCAGCGGCTGCTCGCAACGGTGGAGCAGGGCCTCCTTCATCAGATCCAGCCCCGTTTTGGCACCCAGGTAATAGTCAATGAAATAAATATCGTATTTGGCTTCCAGTATCGCATCATACGCTTCTTTATATCGATAACACCAGTCTATGATAAACTCTTTTCCGCGGATTTTTTTTATGTACTGACTGGTAATAAAAAAATCCTCTTCATCATCATCAATAATCAGTATGCGTATGGGCAGGCTTTCGGAGTTCATGGATAGCAAAAATATTTATCAGAAAAAACAGGAAGGTTTAATGGTTAATGATTCTTCATTTCTTCATACAGGGTCATTTTATTATACAAGGTCTTCCTGTCGATTTTCAGCAACTGGGCCGCTTTGCTTTTATTGTAATTGGATTCCTTCAGGGCCTGGAGGATCATTTCATATTCTGCATCAATACTGGCTTCCTTTAGCGAGCTCTCACTGAGGTTCGCCTTTATGGCGACCGGCTTGGGTTCAGCCACGGTAATCGGAGCGGATTGCGCAGCAGCCGACAGGTTTGCGGGCGGTTGTTCACCAAACTGCAGTTTACTGTAATTGGAAATTTCAAATGGGAGGGTTCTGGCTTCAATATAATCACCTTCGGTAAGCAGGGTTGCCCGCTTGATCACATTCTTCAATTCCCTTAAGTTCCCGAACCATATATATTTGGTGAAAATGGCTTCCACATCAGGATCAAATCCTTTCACATTTTTTTCCAGTTCCTCGTTGGTGACTCTTAAAAAATGACTGGCAAAAAGCATGATGTCTTCTTTCCTTTCCCTCAGGGGTGGTATTTCAATGGAGAATTCATTGAAACGATGGTAAAGGTCCTCGCGGAATTTACCCGTGCGGGTGGCATTCCAGAGCAGTTCGTTACTGGCGATGATGATGCGTACGTCAAGGTCAATATCCTTTGTTCCCCCCACTCTTCTCATTTTCCTTTCCTGCACTACGCGCAGCAGAGATACCTGCACATCATAAGAAAGATTAGCGACTTCGTCCAGGAAAATGGTACCGCCATTGGCGATTTCAAAACTGCCTGTCTTTTGATTCAGCGCACCTGTAAAAGCTCCTTTTTCATGACCGAACAATTCACTCGCTGCCAGTTCCTTCGACAGGGCACCGCAATCGATGGCAACAAAGGGTTTTCCGCTGCGTTTGCTGCGTTTATGAATTTCCTGGGCAATGGATTCCTTTCCGCTGCCAGTTTCTCCGTATATGATTACGCTGTAACTGGTAGGCGCCACCAGGGCCACCTGTTTTATGATTTTCCGGAAGGCATCTGTATCTCCGAAAATATAATTTCCGGAATAGGTTACGCCTTTCTGGTCCTGTGCAACGGCAGATGGTGCCTGCTTTTTAACAGGAGGCTCACTGCGTTGGGATTCCCCATGTTCAATGGCCTGCTGAATGGTATGTATGATTTCATCCGGAAGCAGGGGTTTGGTGATGTAATCATAGGCTCCCATTTTCATTACCTTTACCGCCGTACGCATATCGCTGTAACCGGTAATGATGATTACGGGCATGTCCGGGTATTTGTTCTTAATACTGGTCAGTATTTCCATGGCATCCATATCGCCCAGCCGGTAATCACACATGATGAGGTCCGGCTTGTTGGAATCGAGCCAGGTCAGGGCTTTTTTCCCTGTGAACATTTCAATCACTTCATATCCCCTGCGGCTCAAAAAACGATTAAGCAATAAACAAATATCCCTGTCATCATCTATTACCAGGATTTTTTTCATAAGCGTAAATTAGGAGTATTTAAAAATGTTAGGGTGTTTTATGAAAAGAAAAGCGCCCTCATCTGGGCGACCGGAATATTCAGCTGGTCCCTGTACTTGGCAATAGTCCTGCGCGCCACAATATAACCCCTTCCGGATAAAATATCGGCAAGTTGCTGATCCGTATAGGGTCTTTTCTTATCTTCTTTCTCCACCACTTCCTCTACAATGGTCTGGATTACCTTGTTGCTGATCACCGTACCTTCCTTGTTACTCAGCCCCTCGGTAAACAGATTTTTCAACAGGATCATGCCAAACGGGGTATCTGCATATTTATTACAGGTGATCCGGGAAACCGTGGATATGTCCAGCCCTACGATTTCTGCAATATTTTTCAGCACCATGGGCTGAAGCTGCATGGTGTCGCCGAATTTAAAATATTCTGATTGAAAATTAACAATGGCCTTGATCACTTTGAGCATGTTTGATTCCCTTTCCCGGATGGCCTTAATGAACCATTGTGCAGAAGCCAGTTTGCTGCGCATATACTGCCTGGTTCCCCGGTCGGTTGATTTATCATTGTCAAGATTCTGTACAGTTTCGGCCCAGGTCTGGTTCACATGCAATGTGGCCGAACGCTGGCGCGCCAGGTTGATCACTATTTCCTCTCCTTCCATACTGATGATGAAATCGGGGAATACCGTATTATTCACCTGGATATTGCTGGAAGAAGCGGTAACGGGTCTGGTACGCAAGGTGGCCAGCAATTGCAGCACCTGCTTTACTTCGCCTTCCTTCAGCTTCATCTCCCGCCTGATCTTTTCGATGTTGCAGCCGTGGAGCTCCTGAAAATGATGGGTCACCAGTTCAGTGCCAATATTCACCAGAAGTTTCGACTGATCCATTTTTGTGAGCTGAATCCTGAAGAACTCACCCAGGTTATTGGATCCGCAGCCCAGGGGTTCCAGTTCCTGGATATTTTTAAGTATCTGAACCAGATCCGCTGCATTTATCCAGGTATGCTGTTTAAATGAGATCTCTTCCGCTATGGTTTCAAGATCCTGGATGAGAAATCCAAATTCATCCAGCGAATCGATGATAAAATCCGCCAGTACATATTTCGTTTCATCCAATTCAACAAAACGATATTGTTTTTTTAATTCGCTGCGGTAATCCACCGATTCGGCGATCTGACGGTCCGGCATCTTGTCAGAAGGCAGATAATTTTCATATTCCGTTTTATAATCCGGAATATCATCATATCCATATTCTTCCCAATTCTGAAAATCCTGAACGGTTTCTTTCGAGAATTTATCGCTCAGCGGATCTTCATTGTTGGTATTCTCTTCCAGCGCCGGGTTTTCGTTGATCTCGTCTTCTATCCTTTGTTCAAGGGAAAGGGTATCCAGATGCAACAGATTGAGTAGCGCGATATGATGGGGAAGAATCTTATGCTGAAGCTTTTGCGACTGAAGCTGATGGAGCATGCGGTAGTCTTTTGTAATGGTAGTAAAACAAATAGAACACCAAAAATTTTCCACCGATAAATTGGGCTAGGACATGGGAAATCTACGATTATGGGTAAGAATATACCCAAAATGGGGATTAAGATAAAAGGGGATGATAGTTGACGGCCCTACTTACTTTCCTGCTTCTTATCTTCCTGCACTTTTTCTTCCTGCTCCTTTTTCTTTTTCTCCCCCGCGCGCTTTTTCTTTTTGAAATAGCCGCGGAGCAGGAAATTGTGTTTAGCCGCTTCCATATTTTGATTCAACCCTTCAGAACCCTCTTTCAAATTGGCCATCGTAGCGTGCAGGTTATTGCCTATGCTTGAATCGGACAGCAGGCGCGACAATACACCATGACCATGGTTTACCTTATAGGCGACCTCGGCCAGCTGCTGGGTGATGATGGCTGCATTGTCGGCAGATGTTTTCAGTCCGGCCAGGATCTGGTCAGTTTCTACCGGTGCATGGGATACCAGGATCTCGTTTTCCTTTACGGGTTCTGCATCTCCAACCCCCGCGGAAAGGATCAGCACACGGTCCCCCATCAGGCCCTCAGAACCAATGCTGGCGAAAGCATTCCTCCGGATGAATTTATGCACTTCGGTTTTAATGGACATGTTCACCATAACGGTGGTATCGGTGATCAGGAATATACTTTCCACCGACCCGATATTGATTCCGCCAAAACGGACATTACTTCCCGGTTTCAGTCCGCTGACATTGCTGAATACGGCCTTCAGTTGAAAAACCGAATCAAAAAGATGTTTTTGTCTGCCCACAAAAAACAAACCCAGCACCAACAGGACCAGACCGCAAATGATAAAGAGTCCTAATTTCCATTTGAGACTGCCATGCGATTTCATATCTCCTGAATTTTTATGTTTAACCAAAAAAAGATCTGATCCATTCATCTTCACTCTTCGCGAGTTCTTCATAAGTGCCCTCGGCCACGATAACGCCTTCTTTCAGCATCACGATTCTGTCTGCCGTCATTTTTGCACAAGCGATATCGTGGGTGATGATGAGGGAAGAGATTTTGTATTTCCGCTGCATGTCCAGGATCAGCTGGCTGATTTCCTTTGCCGTGGCCGTATCCAGTCCTGTTGTTGGTTCATCATACAACATGATGGAAGGCTTTAGGATAAGGGTTCGTGCCAGCCCGATTCGTTTGGCCATGCCTCCGGAAAGTTCTGAAGGCATTTTATCCCCCGCATCCGGAAGACCGACGTTTTTCAGCACTTCAGCAATCAGCTCACCGATCTTTTCCCTGCCCAGGTGTTTTTTATGGTGCCTGAGCGGAAATGCCAGGTTCTCCATCACATTCATAGAATCATATAAAGCGCCGCTTTGAAAAAGAAAACCAATTTTGACCCTCAGCCGGTTGAGGTCCTCATATCCGATTTCGGCGATGTTTTGTCCCATGATGCAAATTGAACCTTCATCGGGTTCGGTCAGTCCGATCATGCATTTGATCAGCGTGGATTTGCCGGATCCGGATTTTCCCAAAACCACCACATTTTCCGCCTTGTCAATGCATAAGTTTATTCCTTTGAGCACGTCCACCCCGTTAAAGGTTTTACTTAATCCCTGTATGGTTACCACCGGTGTGGCATCGGTTCCTGTTTCCATAGTTATAATAGATCGGTGATCTGTACGGCAATCATATCGATGAAGAATATGGCCAGGGATGCAGTGACCACGGCTGAATTGGCCGCGGTACCCACGCTGGCTGTACCTCCATCCACCCGGAATCCCTTATAACAACCGATGATGCCGATGGCCGTTCCGAAAAGAATGGATTTAATGATCGAGGGAAATATATCGATCCAGTCCAGTTTGGAAAGCGCCAGGTTATAAAAACGGGTAATGGTTATTTCATCGTGAATATTGTAAGCCAGAAAAGAAGAAAATATGGAAATAGCATCGGAAAAGATCACCAGCAGCGGTACAATACACGTTGTTGCCAGCACCCTGGTCACTACGAGGTAACGGAACGGATTGATGGCCGAAACTTCCATGGCATCTATCTGCTCGGTTACCTTCATGGATCCCAGTTCCGCACCAATGCGTGAACTTATTTTTCCGGCACAGATAACCGCCGTGATCACCGGTCCCATTTCTTTAATTACGGAAACGCTCACCATCCCCGGCAAAAGGGAAACGGCCCCGAAAGCTGCCAGGGAAGGCCGCGTTTGGATGGTTAGTACCAAACCCATGATGAAAGCCGTAACAGCCACCAGGGGAAGAGACTTATTCCCGGTTTTAAAACATTGGTAAAGAAACTCTTTCCCTTCAAACGGAGGGTTAAAGGCTTCCCGGAGGAAACGGATAAAAAACATACTGAATTCTCCTGCATGCTGAACGGCCTTTTTAAAAGGCACCCAGGCAGGTATACGGCTTTCTGCTACTGACATACTTTTTGGGGTTGGACCGGTTGCTTGATCCTATTCAATAGAAGATCATGCCTCCGGTGAATAATTCGTTAAAGCAGGGTTCGTCTTCCGGACCGGGGAATTAACTACCCATCACAAATAATCCATTTTTGTTCCAGTGACTTATTCTTCGGATAAAAACGCCGGATGGCCTGATTTTTATGATGTATTCTTCATTAAACCAAGTAAATATGACAAGTAAAAAACTCATAGCGGGCGTTTTGACGGGACTGGCCGCCGGCGCCATGATCAGCCTGATGGTTTCTTCTAAAAAGAACCGCAGCATCAGCAGAAAATTAATGAAAAAGGGAAATAACCTGGCGGATGATCTGAAGGGAAGATTCAATGAATTTGTGGACCGGCTGGAAGATAAATTCCAGGGCATTCTAAAGTAATTAACTTTGCTTCAAGCATTAAATATCACTATGTCTGATTCTTCCATTTCCATTAAATCCCTGATTGAAAAATCCCAGGATTATCTAGAAACAAAAATTGAGATAGCCAAGCTGAAAACGGTGGATAAATCGTCGGACGTACTGTCTTCCCTGGTTGTTTTGATGTCCATGATTTTCCTGGGGCTGCTTTGTTTCCTGTTCATCAGCATTGCCCTGGCCCTTTATCTGGGTTCCCTGCTGGGCTCCGCACATACGGGCTTTTTAATCGTGGGCGGCTTTTATGGAATCGTTTTATGGATACTCTATCTGCTCCGCGACAAATGGATAAAAACACCGGTTACCAACCTGGTCATTAAAAAGATGCTGAAATAAACAGAATGAAAAGAACAATAACTTCCTCAGCCGAATTGAATGAAGCCATTGAAGATTTGGAAAGAAGGGCAAGTTTGCAAAAACAGGAACTGAAGGAACATTTTGCGGGCACCATGGAAAACCTGAAGCCCATTAACCTGATCAAACACGGATTGCAATCCACGTTTTCCGGGGAAAATACACAGGATTTGCTGAAAGCCGCCATCGGACTGGGTTCCGGCATACTGGGCAGAAAACTGATGATGGGCAAATCCGGAGGTGGCATTATACGTAAAGTGGTTGGCGCTGCACTGGAAATGGGTGTTGTGAGCGTGGTGGTGAAAAACGCTGAAAAATTAAAGGGAAAGGGTTCGGAGCTGCTGGATAAAATATTTCACAAGAAAAAAGCCGGAGGTCCTGTACCTCCGGCCCTGCCCGGCAAAAAGCCCGTTAATTATTTTCAGAAGAATTAAATTGTTTTTCCATTTTGTGCATAAGGCTTGAAATCGGCCCCTCCATTTTATTCGTCCGGTCGTCCAAGTTATCGTTCCCCAATATCCTGCCCAGGCTGATAGCCGCCGGCAAATACAACAGTACATCCTGTTTATGCTGCGCCACAAATGCTGCAATACTGTTTTCATCCGTCAGATCCTTGATATTATCCCGGGTTACCCGCACCACTTCAGAGGCAATATGCTCCATTTCCGGTTTAACCAATTCGTTTTTCATTCGCGCATACAGGGCAACCTGATCCACCAGTTCCAGATGTGATTTGCCAAATATTTTTTCGAGCAAGTTGCCTGTCGGCTGATCCCCGGCAATCCAGGAGGCATCCGGTTCTTTTTCCAGTCTGTTGAAAAGTCCGAGCAATACAGAGGGAATGGCAGCTTGTGCTATGGCGTTATTTCCGTGAATGCCTTCCTTATCCGTCACTTCCTGGGAATTGGGATCGATTTTTTGAATTTTGCCGAATCCCAGGTTCTTCTGGATGGTTTCTGTGATGTTCATGTTCTTGTGTTTATGAGTTAAGCCGAAAAAATATGCCAAAGAAAAATGCCCATTCCGTGGAATGAGCATTTAAAGTCCTTACTCACTGGCGGTCAGGCCCTCCTGATTACGGCCAATATCAGGGCAATGATGGCAATCACCAGCAGGATGTGAATTAATCCGCCCGCACTATATACAAAAAATCCCAGGACCCACCCGATGATCAGAATAACAGCAATGAGATACAATAGGCTCCGCATAAATAAATTTTGAGGGTTAACTAATCAGGTAATTGAATATTAATTTCATGCCAGGCTGGATTTATCCGGATTCTTTTGAAGGAACAACACGGACCACAGGATATGGGGTTTTTATGTAGATCATTTTCTACAAAAAAATAATAAAAAAGATTCAAATTATTTTTACAAACAGTCGCTATATTTGAAATCAGGTTCCCGCATTTTTAATTCATACCGCATACCACCTTAAAACATTTTCTGAATTCGTTTCAAATGTCGTACAAGCGCGTACTTATTATTGATGATGAAACGGACTTTTGTCTTTTGATCAAAAGTTATTTTGTCAAAAAAAATTATGAAGTGTTCGTTTCCCACACCCTTCGGGACGGTATGGATTGCCTCGAAAAAATCAAACCGGACATTCTTTTCCTGGATAACAATCTTCCCGACGGACTGGGTTGGGAAAAAACGGATTACATCAGCGAGCACTATCCCCAGCTCAGCATCAACCTCATCAGCGCATTTCAGTACAATCCGGATATGTACAAACAAAACGCCTCCATCAAAATCTGGGAAAAGCCAATCAGTATCTCCGAGCTCAATCAATATCTTAACTGAACGGCAATAATGGCATTGTTTTAGTTCTTACGCTGCATAATTCAAAACCACAGTATATGAGAGCCATTTGGACGGGTGCCATAGGATTTGGACTGGTCAATATTCCGGTGCGCATATTCAGCGCCACACAGGACAGTAACCTGGACCTGGACATGCTGGATAAAAAGGATCATGCAAAAATCCGTTTTAAACGGGTTAATGAGGACACCGGCAGGGAAGTGGAATGGTCTGATATTGTAAAAGCTTACAATGATAACGGGAAATACGTTGTTTTAACGGATGAGGATTTTGAAAAAGCCAGCCCGGAAAAATCAAAGATCATAGAGATCGTCGAATTTGTGGAAGGTTCCGACATCGATCCTATTTTTTATGAGACTCCTTATTTTCTGGAACCACAGAAGTCCGGCATCAAGGCTTATGCGTTGCTGCGGGAAGCTTTAAAGAAGAGTGGTAAGGTTGGTCTTGGCAATTACGTGATGCGGAGCAAGGAAGCGCTTTGCGTATTAAAACCCATGGATGACGTGATCGTGCTGAATAAAATCCGGTTTGCCCAGGAAATCCGCAATGTGAATGAGATCAATGTGCCGGGGAAGGCCACCATTAAGCCCGGTGAAATGCAAATGGCGCAGGCGTTAATCGGCCAGTTGTCCGGCAAATTTGATATTTCCAAATACAAGGATACCTATTCCGATGAGCTCCTCAAGCTCATCCACGCCAGGGCCAAAGGGAAAAAACCGGCGGCACCGCAGATGCGGGTGGTGCACAACAAATCAAAGGACCTGATGAGCCAGTTGAAAGCCAGTCTGACCGTAAAAAAGAAAAAAGCTTCCTGATTTTACACTTTTACGGCTTCCGGCAACAATTTTTGAGATACCCCGGTTGTCATGGGAATCCGGATACTTACCTGATGCGTTTCGCGGTCGTTCACTAGGAATAATACATTGCCTTCCTGCACTGTTTCATCCACCAGTACCGTGGTTTCTTTCCAGCTCACCTGCTGTTCGAAATTTAATTGATACACCGATTCTCCATACTGGTAAGTTATGGAAAATGCAGACCATTGTTCAGGCAAACAGGGCTCGAAGAATAATTTATTTCCCAGCCGTTTCAGACCGAAGAAAGATTCGATCAGCAATTGATACATCCAGGCTGCCGAACCGGTATACCAGGTCCAGCCACCCCTTCCCTTGTGATTTTCCACGGCATACACATCTGCTGCAATAACATAGGGTTCAATTTTATATTTTTTGATCGCATCGGCCGTGCTCCCATGATTTAACGGGTTCACCAGGTTGATCAATTCATAGGTTCGTGTTTTATTTTGCTGAAGGGCAGTAGCCATAATCAGCCAGATGGCCGCATGTGTATATTGTCCGCCATTTTCCCGTACGCCGGGCAGATATCCCTTGATATATCCGGGATTCATTGCGGCATGATTAAAGGGCGGTTCAAATAGCTGGATGATTTCATTTTCCTTTTTCACCAGTTTCGAATATGCCGAATCCATGGCCACCTGGCTTCTGGCCGGGCTGCCAGCACCGGAAATAACGGACCAGCTTTGTGGTATGGAGTCAATTTTACATTCTTCATTTTCTGAAGAACCCAGCGGTGTGCCATCATCAAAATAAGCCCTTCTGTACCAGGATCCGTCCCAGGTATGCAATTCGATATTTTCCCGGAGGGTTGCGGATTCTTTTTTACACCGATCTACAAAATCATTGTCTTTTTTCATCCTGGCGATTTCCCCAAAACGGTTCAGCACGTCATAAAGGAAAAAGGCAAGCCATACGCTTTCCCCTTTCCCCCCGTCACCCACCTTATCCATCCCGTCGTTCCAGTCGCCTGAACCCATCAGCGGTAACCCGTGATCTCCCATCCGCAATCCATGTTTCACCGAACGCACACAATGGTCATAGAGCGCCGCTGATTTTTCAGATATGGCGGGTAATTCGTAATAGGACTCTTCTCCCGGGTTCAATGGTCTGCCTTCAATAAATTTTATCTGTTCCGTCAGAATGCTTTCATCACCGGTATGTTTGATGTATCTGGCGGTTACGTAGGGCAGCCACAGATAATCGTCCGAGCAGGCCGTACGCACCCCGCGCCCCAGAGGCGGATGCCACCAGTGCTGAACGTCGCCTTCTTTGAACTGCCTGGATGCACTGAGGATGATCTGCTGCCTCACCAGGTCGGGCCGGTTATGCAACAGGGATAAAACATCCTGAAGCTGATCGCGGAACCCGAATGCTCCCCCGGACTGATAAAATCCGCTTCTCCCCCAGATTCTTGAATTCAGCGTTTGATAATTGAGCCAGCCGTTGCATAAATAGTTGATGGCGGGATCCGGTGAATTCACATGCACCACAGACAATGTTTTTGTCCAGAATGCTTTCACTTTTTCCAATGTTTGTCTGGCATTCACCGATCCCCGAAGTTTCTTTGCTGTCTTCAGCGCGTTATAAGCGTCTGTACCGGCACCCAGACGAAAAACCAGTTCCCTTTCTTCGCCATCCGCGAGTTCCATCACCGATTGCAGCACGGCACAGGAGTCCAATCCCGCTCCTACCCTGCCCGAAAGTTTCGATTTGCCCAGGGCCTCCGGATTCTTATAGGTTCCGTTCCTGCCAAGAAATTCGGTACGGTCACACGTAAAGGTCCTGCCCGGATCGTCCACATCAAAAAAGCTCATGTAGTTTCCGAATTCACTGTTATAGGCATTACCGGCCAGTATGATCCCCGTTTCCGTATTCACTTCGGTGGTGATGTGCATCTGGGTTCTGGACCTCAGCTCACCCAATACCCATTCCACATAGCCGGTGACGGATAATTTTCTGTACCGCGCAGAATTGTTTTTTATTTTGAAGCATATGAATTTCACGGCTTCTTCCGTGTCCACAAAAATGACCATTTCCGAATAAATGCCGTCTTCTGCAAAATGAAATTCGCTGTATCCGAAACCATGACGGCTGATGTAATGCGATTTACCGGGATGTGGTAAAAGGGAGGGCGACCAGTACTTGCCGCTTTCTTCATCCCTCAGATAGAATGCTTCTCCGCACAGATCACTTACGGCATCGTTGTTCCAGGGCGTGAGCCGGTATTCGTGTGCATTTTCCATCCAGGAATAAGACTGGCCGCTTTCTGAAATAACGGAACCAAATACCGGGTTCGCAATAACATTGCACCAGGGCGCGGGGGTTACTTTGTTCATATCCGTGACGATCACATATTCTTTTCCATCCGGAGTGAACCCGCCGGTTCCGTTGAAGAAAGTCAGATGCGCGGGGGTTTCCAGCTCGGAATCAAGCGATGCATAAAATTTAGTCGGCGTGAAATAAGGAAGAACCGGTTTTACTTTGGTCCGACGGTTAATCTGTTCTTCCAGGGTACCCATGGTATCAGACAGGATGATGCGTGCCACTGTTTGAAATAAAATCCGGTCCTCCTGGGAGACCTGTTCGCCCGACCGGATGAAGATGCCACCCGGCTTATCCCTTACATCGCTGATGATACCGGGTGATATAAGACTGACGAGTTCATTCTGCAATGCCTGGCGGTAGCCACCATAGTCCTCATTCCAGATCACCAGGTCCACCAGCAAACCTTTCAGACGCCAGTAGGCATGAGCCTGCACCAGTTGCCTGGCCAGTTCGATATTGGCGGAATCCTGGATCTGCAGCAGCACTATGGGCAGATCACCGGAAATGGAATAGCTCCAAAGGGCGGACTGCCCCCTTCTGTTGCGAAAGATAACCGATGGATCGGCCCGGAGGGATGCGTTGGAAAAAATAACTGAACCCGCCAGCCGGGAATACAACTGAGCATCGGCTTCCTCGGCATCTATCTGCCGGAGTACAACCTGGCTGTGCGTCCAGGCCAGTTCAAAGGCACGGTCCGTCAATGGCCTGTCCTGGTATTTCTCCACCAGTCCCACGCAGGCTTCCTTATTGTCTGCCATGCCAAGCACCATATTAATGGTCACGGAATCATGGGCCTCTATGGTAAACCGGTAACGGATCGAAACGATCGGATCGAGTACGGCACCCTGGGTGCCCGTGAGACGCTGCATGTTTTTAAGCGCTTCCGGTTCATGGATGCTGTTGGTTCTTCCGGTAAAAACGGAACGGTCGGTTTCATAGGAAATATCCTTGATTTCTCCGTTATGCACTTTCATCAGGTGGAACATCCAGTGCTGGCTGTCTCCTGCGGAACGCGGCCTTCTCGTACAGAGAATGGCATCCCGCTGCGGCAGGATTTCGGTTTGTACAAATAAATTGCTGAATGCCGGATGGGCAGCGTCTGCAGCTGGCGGAGCAAGCACCACCTCTGCATAACTGGTTACTTCCAGGTATCTTTTTTTTCGCGAACGGTTATTGATGCGTATCCTCCGCATTTCCACATCATCTTCGGAAGACACCACGATCTCCGTATGGGTTTCCAGATTCTGTTCCTGCCGGCGGAACTCGGCTCTGCCCTGTGAAAACACTACTTCATAACTCTCGGCAGTACTTAGGGAAGGCTGGTAGGCGGCAGACCAAACGGTGTCGTTGTCCAGGTCCCGGATAAAACAATAGGTTCCGAAATTGTCGCAGGTCGGATCCTCACGCCAACGGGTAACCGCAATATCCTTCCAGCGGCTGTAGCCGCTCCCCGAATTGCTGATCATGGAGTGAAAGCGGCCATTGGACAGTAACTGTACTTCCGGCACCGGGGTATTGGGTGTTTTGATGATACGCATCTGAACATCCTGACTTGTGGTGCTGCTGTCGGAAACATGCACGGAAGGAGAATAGAAGTCGGTGACATGGGGTATTCTTTCCTGCAAAAGGAGCATAACAGCCCTGAACTGTGCCTCGGCCTCAAATCTTTTCTGCATGGGTCTGCCCAGCATCAGATAGGCAATGGAAAGAAAGGACATGCCCTGGTGATGGGACATAAACGAACGCACGATGCTGTATTGCTGGCCCCTGGTTAACCGGGATGTGGTAAAATCAATCGCTTCAAAAAAACCATATCTCCCGCTAAAACCTTCGGCGTCCATATCAAGCAGGTTTTCTGCAGATTCTTCCGGAGCCACCATCAGGGCCATAACGGTAGCGTAAGGGGCAATTACCAGATCCTCTCCCAACCCGCGTTTCAGGCCGAGACCGGGAACCCCAAAGGCCTTGTACTGATAGTTGAGATTGGCATCCACCATATTATAACCTGATTCAGATATGCCCCAGGGAACATTCCGCTTCCGGCCGTACTCTATTTGTTTCTGGACGGAAGTCCTGTAGGACTGATCCAGCAGGGTATTATCGTATGTGGGCATAACCAGCAGCGGCATCAGGTATTCAAACATGGATCCGCTCCAGGAAAGCAGGATGGGATCACCTCCCGTATTGGTGAGCAGGCGACCCAGGGCAAACCAGCTGTCCTGTGGCAGCTTGCCCTGGGCTATGGCAACAAAGATCCCCAGCCTGGCTTCAGAGGCCAGCAAATCATAAAAGCTGTCGTCTTTTCTTTGATCATCCACATTATAGCCAATCCTTAAGAGATTCGTCGATTTGTCAAACAGGAAGCCATATTCTACCGTACTGAATTCCTCACACCGGGCTGCCATTTGCTCCAGCAGGATCATC
>DASRLM010000212.1:0-5477 GCA_035648455.1 Puia sp.
TTTGGCAGGCTTTTGTGGCCACCGTTTCCAAACCGGGTCGGCAGATGGAACTGGCGGGGCTCAGTCTGTTTTATATCCGGTATTCTACCTGGAAGGGACAACGATTATATCTGGAGGACCTTATTGTGAAAGAAAAATTCCGGGGTAAGGGAATAGGGAAAAGGTTATTTGAAAAAACGCTGCAGGAGGCAAAGGATCTTCAGTTAAACGGGATGACCTGGCAGGTGCTGGACTGGAACGAACCTGCTATCCTATTCTATCAGAAATACGGCGCCAATATAGAAAGCGGCTGGCTCAACTGCAACATGACTTTCTAATCCACGCCGGATGTGGTTACGCTTTTGTCAATTTTATTGATTAGTCCCTGCAGCACCTTCCCGGGACCGATCTCGGTAAAACCCGATGCACCATCGGCGATCATGGCCAAAACGGATTGCGTCCAGCGCACCGGTCCCGTCAGCTGATCAATCAGATTTTTTTTGATTTCCTCTTTATCCATAACGGCGCGGGCAACCACATTCTGATAAACCGGGCAGGTGGGATTGTAGAAAGTTGTTTTTTTAATGGCAGCGGCCAGTTCTTCCTTAGCGGATTCCATGAGCGGGGAATGAAAGGCGCCGCCCACGGGCAACACCAGGGCGCGCCGGGCACCGGCTGCTTTTAATTTTTCACAACCAAGTTCAACGCCTTTTAAGGAACCGCTGATCACGAGCTGGCCGGGACAATTATAATTTGCGGGAACAAGTATTTCGCCGGTTTCCTTTTGCAATTGCAAACAGATGGTTTCAACCACATCATCGGCCAGCCCCAATACGGCTGCCATCGTTCCGGGATTGCTGATGCAGGCTTTCTGCATCGCCTCTGCGCGAACGATCACCAGCCGGAGGCCGTCTTCAAAAGACAAAACCCCATTGGCCACGAGCGCAGAGAATTCTCCCAGGGAATGTCCCGCCACCATTTCGGGCTTTGCGCCGTCCACACTTTTATAGGCAATCACCGAATGCAGGAAAACAGCCGGTTGGGTTACATTGGTTTGCCTCAGATCTTCTTCCGAACCCTGAAACAGGATGTCTGAAAGACGGAAACTTACAATTTCATTCCCCTGTTCAAAAAGCCTTTTGGCAAAAGCGCTTTGGTCGTAATGATTCTTTCCCATGCCCGGGAATTGAGACCCTTGTCCGGGAAAAACATAAGCATGCTTCATAAATTGGAGAGGAGGTTAAAAAACAAATTTGCCACAAAGCACCGATTCAGCAAAGAATATTTTAGGAATATCCCGTTTCAGCCATCACAACAAAGAAAATATTGATCTTATCCTTATTGATTAATGCAGATCTGCTGAAATGAGCTTGATGAATTCACTGCGGGTTTCATTCTTTTCAAATTGTCCGTAAAAAGCTGATGTGGTAGTGACTGAATTCTGTTTTGATACACCCCGCATCATCATGCACAGATGGGTTGCTTCAATAACCACTGCCGCGCCTAACGGCTGCAGGGTATCACGGATGGTATGCAGGATTTCTGTTGTTAAACGCTCCTGCACCTGCAGGCGGCGCGCAAAAACATCTACCGCCCGGGCGATTTTACTCAGCCCCGTGATCCAGCCGTTGGGGATATAGGCAATATGGGCCTTCCCGAAAAAAGGGAGCATATGATGTTCACACAAACTGTAAATCTCGATGTCTTTGACAATAATCATTTCACTCACATCTTCATGAAATTTAGCCGAATTGAGAATAGCATGTGCATCCAACCCATATCCCTGGGTGAGATACTGCATGGCTTTGGCAACCCGCTCCGGGGTTTTCTGAAGTCCCTCCCGGTCGGCATTCTCCCCAAGCAGGCTCAGTGCGTTCTTATAATTAACCATCAGATCCCTGGTAACAGCCTCGTCGTATTGTTCTATTTTTTTATATCCCATGAGGGGGGTTTGTTTTTTGGGTAATTATGTTGAAATGCAGTTGATGGTATATGGTTGATGGTTGATGGTTGATGGAGGTCATGTGCGAATCTCCAATTAAGATCCATCAGCCATCAACTATCAACCCTTCCCAGGGTATTCCACAAAATTCCGCTCCGTCTCATACAGCCTCACCGAAAGATCCAGAGCGGCATCTATTTTCTTCCGGAGGATTTCATAAATCACGATGACGATATTTTCAGCGGTCGGATTCAAATGGGCGAATTCCTGCGTATCCAGGTTCAGGTTTTTATGATCAAATTTTGACAGCACTTCCCTGCCGATCAGGTCAGACAAAACAGACAGATTGACCACATAGCCCGTTTTGGGGTCCGGTACGCCCGTCACTTTCACGATCAGGTCATAGTTATGGCCATGATAATGCGGGTTACTGCATTTGCCGAAAACCTCGCTGTTTTTCTCATCGGACCATTCGGGGACGAATAAACGATGCGCCGCATTAAAATGTTCCTTCCTGAATATAGCCACTTTTTTTTCCATGGTTGAAAATCATTTATCCGGAATATGCTTTATCCAAAATATTCTACAAAAATTCTTGGCGTTTCATACAGTTTAAGCGCATGCAGCTGAACATTTTTGGGAAGCTGCGGCAATAACTCGTTCCAGATACCGATGATCAGGTTTTCCGTTGTACACATTTTGTCCGTCAGGAAATCCACTTCCACATTCAGGTTCTTGTGATCCAGTTTTTCCAGCACCTGATCCTTAATAATTCCGCTTAATTTTTTGACGTCCATTAAGAAGCCGGTATCGGCCTCGGGCTCACCCTTTACCGTGACATACAATTCATAATTATGTCCGTGCCAGTTCTCGTTGGCGCAGACTCCGAAAACCGCTTCATTTTTATCCCGGTTCCAGGATGGGTTGTATAACTTATGGGCTGCATTAAAATGCTCAATTCTGGTGAGAAAGACCACGCGCTGAAAATTTTTGCAAAGGTAGCGTTATAATTAATCCGGCATCAATGGTCCTTTTTCCGGAAAGGTCGGAACGGTTGTCGGCAGCACCTGGATGGGTATGCCGGTTATTCGTAGCAGGCCCACCCGCAGGAAATCCGGTTTTTCACTCCTGGGCCGGGGTGACCTGCCCCATGCCGCATCGCCGTCAGTCGCATCTTCGTTGGCAGGAAGGCTGGATTTCAGTTGGACCGACATCCCTCTCGCTGCAGACAGGGCATTCGCCGCGGTGTATAGCTGAACCACAAGGAAAATTAAATAGCAAAATGTCACCACTCCAGACTAATTTTTCGCTATCTGAAAAAGCCTTGAAGTAGGCCATAAATACGTAAGCTTCACCCAGCGCTATCAGGTGAATAACCTAGACGACCTGCAAAACGAGCTCCGGCAGCATCATCCCATGAGATAAAGGGGTATTTTAAACCTGGGATTTTAAAAGTAAATTTGTTAAAAATGGATACAGCAATGACAACAATAGCCATACGTAAAAAGCTGATGAATTTTATCGCCGATGCAGATGATAAAAAAGTAAAAGGTATGTATATGCTTTTTGAGGAGGAGATCGAAAAGGAGGATGCCTTTAAGCTCACTGACGAACATATTAAGATCTTAGATGAGGAAAGGGATAAACACATAAGTGGCAAAAGCAAATCATACGACTGGGAAGATGCAAAACAAATCATCAGAGGAAAAAAGAAGCTTTAAATGTATCAACTTGTTTTAAAGCCGCGGGCTATCCTGATGGCAAAGGATGCATACGATTGGTATGAGGCTCAGCGTCAGGGACTGGGAGAAATATTTTTGACAGAGCTGGAGTCCTGCTAAAAGAAGATCCAAACAAATCCGGCTGCCAATAATAAAGTAAAAAAGAATTATCGTCAGGGAAGGTTGTTCAGGTTCCCTTACGTAGTCGTGTATGAAATAATAAGAACTGACATAGTTGTTCTATCCGTCTTTCACACCAGAAGAAATCCAAGACATAAGTTTAAATAAGGAAGTGTTATGCAGAACAGCGCTCCTGATCACAATCTTCCCGCAGTTGCATCTCCCAAATGCACTGTCATTTCTATTCCGTTATACCGGTATCTGTTCTGGTGATAGGGTTTTTTTAGTGCCTATATATTAAGCTCCCGTATTTCCATTGCGAACGGATAATAATCACCTGGCCGGATTATCTGCATCCCGGTCTCCTCTTCCCCACCGCCTCTACCGATACTTCTGCCGAACATTTCCGGACAATGACCGATTATACATTGGCCGGGTTTATGAATTTATCTGAAATTTGCAAACTGACCAGAGACCATATTTCTACCCCACATGCAAAACAAACCATCTGCCGGGAAAAGAATTAAGAAACCCGGCCTGCTGAGCCTGCTGAAGCCTTATTCCGGCTTAATCACCTTGTTATTAATTTTTACCCTGTTAAGCAATGCCATCAATCTGTGGCTTCCCAAAATCATTGCCGGCAGCATCGATGCATTTGCCGCCGGCCATTTTGATTTCAGGCGCATCATTCTGGAATTTTCCACGGCTGTTTTCTGCATCCTGGTATTTACTTACTTCCAGAGCATCATACAGACCTATTCCTCGGAGCGGGTGGCGCGCGATCTGCGAAGCCGGCTCTCGGACAAAATATCCCAACAGAATCATGCTTTTATTGAATCGGCTAATCCGGCAAAACTGCTGACCAATCTTACGGCGGACGTGGATTCCATCAAGATGTTTATTTCCCAGGCGATCGTTTCCATTATCTCTTCCGTTTTCATCATCATCGGCGCGAGTATTTTACTCCTCTCGATCAACTGGGAACTGGCCCTCTGCGTGATTGCTATCATCCCCATTATCGGCATTACCTTTTTCCTGGTGCTGCGCAAAGTGCGGGCGCTGTTTAAACAAAGCAGGGCCGTAATAGACTGGCTGAATAAAGTGATCAATGAAAGCATTCTGGGCGCGGCAATCATCCGCGTGGTTAATTCACAGCAATCCGAATACAATAAATTTCTGGAGGCCAATTCCAAAGCCAAAGATTTCGGACTCTCCATTCTCCGGCTTTTTGCCGGTCTCATTCCCGTGATCACCTTCACGGCAAACATGGCGGCCCTCACCATCCTGGCGCTGGGTGGTCATTTCGTAATTACCGGCAGCATGAGCCTGGGGGATTTTGCCGCCTTCAACAGTTACCTGGCCATGCTGATCTTTCCCATCCTGGTGATCGGTTTCATGAGCAATATCATTGCCCAGGCCTCTGCTTCTTATGAAAGAATAAGTAATATTCTCGAAACGCCAGAACAGCCGGAGACCGGAACGATAACCGGAAACCTGCGCGGAGAAATTGAATTAAAGGACGTGCGGGTTCTCTACGGACAAACGCCCGCTTTGAAAGATGTTTCATTTACGGTGAAAGCAGGAACTAAAACGGCCATCGTCGGACCCACAGCTGCCGGTAAAACCCAATTGCTCCACCTGCTTACCGGTTTGATCAAACAGGCATCCGGGGAAATAAAATTTGACGGACACAGTATAGATGAATACAACAGTAA
>DASRLM010000213.1:0-5185 GCA_035648455.1 Puia sp.
CCCTGGGATATTATAATCTGGGCGTGGGGTTGACGCAGCAAACAACTTCCGGTTATGCATCCAGTGACCTGCAGTCGTTTATGGGCAGGATCAACTATTCTTATAAGGATAAATACCTGCTTACTGCAAGTATCCGGGACGATGGTTCCTCGCGCCTGACCAGAAAATACAGTGCGTTCCCTTCGGTTGCCGTAGGATGGAACCTGTCCAAAGAAAATTTCATGATGAATTCGAGGGTTTTTTCTTCCTTAAAACTCCGGGGCAGTTACGGGCAGACGGGTAATCAGGGAATCCCGCCCTATTCATCACTACCGGTAATCAATACGAGCAACGTAGGTTATTATTTTGACGGAACATCACTCAGCATCAGTACGCCGCTGGGATCCCCCGTAGCGAACGATCTGGTTTGGGAAACCACTTTACAAACCGATATCGGCCTGGATGCCGCATTCTTTAATAACCGGCTGTCGTTTTCCATTGACGCCTATAAAAAGAAGATCTCCAATTTATTATTTAGTTACCAGACACCTGCCTATCTCGGAGGCGGTAACTATCAACGGAATATCGGCAGCATCCAAAACAGGGGTATCGAACTTGGGATTTCAGGAACGCCCATTGCTTCCAATGCCGGTAAGTTAAACTGGAACTCTTTTTTTGAAATATCGTTCAACGACAACAAGGTATTGGATCTGAATGGCCTGGATAATGTCATCGTCAGTGGTATCGGCCAGCCGCAACAGAATATCTCTATTCTGAAAGTTGGCAAGCCGCTGGGAGAATTTACAGGATACAAATTCCTGGGGACCTGGAAAACAAAGGAAGCATCCCAGGCCGCGGCCTTTGGTAACAAACCAGGAGATGCCAAATTTCTGGATGTAAATAATGACAATACCATTAACCAGGACGATTACGTTCCCATCGGAAATGGAATACCCAAATTTACCTGGGGCTTTATCAATGATTTCAGCTACGGTAATTTTTCGCTGAGCTTTATGTTTGCCGGTCAGGGCGGATCTCAGATATATTCTCAAACGATCGCGTATACATGGGGTCAGGCACCGGGAACGCGCAATGCCACTTTACAGGAGGCGACCAAAATGTGGACTCCCCAAAACGAAACGGACGTGCCTGCCTTTAGCACAACGGGCAGCTTTCCTACCAACAGCAGCCGTTTTGTATACAGCGCGAATTTTGTAAAACTCAAAAACTTATCCCTCACGTATAGCATTCCGCAAAGTGTTTTGGGCAGCGTAAAAATCCAGCATTTGGATGTGTATGTGAGCGGCCAGAATTTATTTACGATCACCAGTTACCCGGGTTATGATCCTGAACTGACCAATGCACAATCTGCATTGACGCAGGGCGTGGAAATGGGCGTTATTCCCAATCCCAGAACCTTTACCCTAGGGCTCAGGGTTGGATTTTAACCATGCTGATTACTGTGAGAGGTGCATACTTTTTTATACTTAACATTACTACAATGAGAACAAAAATCTTCATACCGATTGTATTCCTTGTCGTGTCGGCTTTTCTGAGCTGCTCGAAACTCAAGGAGGATCCCAAAGCGACATTGACCCCGGGGAATTATTTTCAAACGCAAGCCGATCTGGACGCTGCGGTTTCAGCCATTTACCAGGGAATGGTGATTGATGGCGCGTATGCCTTTGATTTCCACCTGTATTCTTTTTTTGGTTCAGATGATCTCACAGCAGATCCGAACCTGGGTAAAGCGGATCAGCGTGATTTTGATCAGTTGAACGCGAGCAGCGGCAACAACGCCATTGCCCACAGCCAGTGGGGCACTCCGTGGGCGGCCATTTACCAGAGTAACAATGTGATCGGGAATTATCAGAAAGTGTCCGGCGACCAGGCGGCGATAAACGGGGCAGCTGGTCAGGCTTATTTTGTCAGGGCCTGGAGTTATTATCTGCTGGTTAGGACATTTGGACCTGTACCTGTAATCACTACCCAGGTAGGACCGGACTACAGACCCGCGAGAGATTCCATCAGCACTGTATACCAAATTGTCGTAAGCGATTTGAAAACGGCCATCGGTCTGCTCCCTACCAGTTTTCCCGGCCAGCCGGGGAAGGCTACACAGAATTCGGCCAGATCCCTTTTGGCTGATGTTTACCTGACCATGGCCACCTGGCCGCTGAACGAGACCAGTAACTATGCCTTGTCAGCGGCCGAAGCCGATTCGGTTATCAAATCAGCCCAATACAGCCTCGTTCCCGATTATGCTACCGTGTTCCAGACGAATAATAATTCCGAGTCTATTTTCGGTTTAGAGTTTAATGTCAGTGGTGGAAATCCGGATCGCTTTTTCGGAGACTGTTCCATGCCCTGGGAAGAATTTGGTTTGGACGGGAATTTCGGCTGGGAGGAGTTCTATCCCGAAATCAATTTTTACAAAGCAGCTCCGGTCTGTAAAAGAACAGACGAGGAGTTCTATACAACACTTAAACTGCTCCAGCCGGATAAAACCTTTCTCCTCGTTCCTTATAATTCACCCATGACCAGGAATCAACATCCTTTTTACAGGAAATTCAGGGCCGCAGTGAACAACGAGGGCTGTTCAGAAACAGACGCCTCCATCATCTCCATGAATCCAAGCACAAACAAAACGAATGATGTCATCAGGTATCCGGAAGTATTGCTGGACTATGCGGAGGCTTCCGCCATGGCAGAAAACGGACCTGACGCCACATCATACTCAGCCATCAACCTGGTGCGGGACCGCGCCGGAGAGCCACCTCTGACGCCTGGTCTTTCCGCCACAGCATTCAGGGATTCTGTAGTATTTGAAAGAGCTTATGAGTTTGCTGCCGAATGGGGAGCAAGATGGTTTGATATTGTTCGCCTTCAATTGCTTCCGCAGGTGATAGCCGCCAGAAGTCCGCTGGAAAATCAGATCAATCCCAGTGTTGATATTAAGACACGGTACTATGCACCCATTCCGGTAAACGAGATGCTTAAGAATCCACAATGGACACAGAATCCGGGATATTAATTACTATTCTCTAAAGAAAAGTTTAACCATGACGCGGGTCGTGGTTAAACTTTTTATTTCACAGATGTCTCTGTCTGCTTACAGGCAACCGTGCCGCCGATCTATCCGGTAATTTATTAAATAAGGTTCATGTTTAAAAGGCAAGTTCTACTGCTGACCGGAAATTTCCTGATTGTAATTGCATTTGCCCAGCATAAACACAGTCCTTCCTCTTCATTCATGAGTTATCAGGGGCTGGTAATGGCGGGTTATCAGGGATGGTTTAATGCCCCGGCGGATGGCGCCAACATGGGCTGGAACCATTATGCAACGCATGGCAGGTTCGAACCCGGCTATTGTAAAGTGGATTTCTGGCCGGATGTGAGTGAATATCAAAAGACCTATGAAACGCCGTTCAGATTGGCGGATGGCAGCCCGGCTTATATTTTCAGTTCTTACGATAGCCAGACGGTTGCCCTTCATTTCAAATGGATGAAAGATTATGGATTGGATGGTGTTTTTATTCAACGTTCTGTTACAGCCATTAAGAATCCTGAAAATTTGCGTGACGACGACTGGATATTGAATAATTCCCTGGCAGCATCTCAGCGCTTTCACCGGGCAATAGCGATTCAATATGATTTTTCCGGATTGAATGATGACAATAATGACTGGCAGTTGATCATAAATGACTGGAAACACCTGGTGGATAGCCTGCATATTGCAGGCCGCGGTGACCAGCAAACCTATTTATATCATCATGGCAGACCCCTGGTCGGATTCTGGGGAGTTGGGTTTCCCGACCGGAGCAATAATCTGAAAACAACAGAAAAACTCATTAATTTTTTTAAAAACGATCCTGTATATGGCGGATGTTCTATTCTGCTGGGCGTGCCTGCATACTGGCGGGATTTTGGAAAGGATACGGAAAAGGATACTTTTCTTCATGAACTCCTGCGGAAAGCGGACATCGTACGACCCTGGTTTGTGGGCAGGTTTGATGAACAGACTTATCCGGAATTCAAAGACCGGATCAGGGCGGATATTGCCTGGTGCAGTCAGAATAGACTGGATTATGTTCCGGTGGTATTTCCGGGTTTCAGCTGGCACAATATGCATCCCGACAGTCATCAGGCGCAGATTCCGCGTAACAGGGGCCGGTTTTACTGGCAACAGCTTGCCGGCGCGATCGAAGAAGGAGCGGAAATGATCTATATCGCCATGTTCGATGAAATGGATGAGGGAACAGCCATTTTTAAGATGACCAATAACCCGCCTTCAGGCCTCAGCAAATTTGAAAGGTTCGAAAGCGATATACCAGCCGATTACTATTTGTTTTTGACCGGTGTCGCGGCCGGCATGTTGAAAAAACAAATTCCGTTTCAAACCAGTATCCCTTTGCGGCCACCGCGATAGTGCTCTTTCCGTGTATAAAAATGAATAAGCTGCGCATCATATGGCCTTTTTTCTTTTTGCTGTTACTCATTAAAATGGATTGTTTTAGTCAAAATACCCTGAGCTGTCCCGTTAAAGCAAAATTCTCGAACAACCAGGATTCTGTAGTGACCAGCGGTAGCCCTGTTCTGCTGAGCAATCAGAGTGTGAATGCCGGTTCTTACGCATGGTATCAGAATGGTTCCTTCATTTCATCTGCTGCTGATTTTTCTGTTAAGCCGGTCGTCGGCGTTAATGCGATGATGTTGATTGCTTCAAACGGCACCTGTTCTGATACCGCTTATTCCTATATAATATGGAACGGGAACGCGGGAACAAACGGCATCATGAAAAAACAATTCAATCCCTCCGGCATGGCGATCGAACCATTCTGCATGGCCAGCGATAAAGCAAATGGCTACCTGCTGGCGGGAGCGTATTTCCCTCCTGCACCGGACAATCTTAAATCAAAAACCACCTGCCTCATCCGGATAGATGAAAAGGGCTGCGTGATCTGGTCAAAAACCATGATTACCGGTCAGGAAGAGGTTATACAATCCATCATTGCCAGCAGCGATACGGGTTTTCTGGTCAGCGCATTTCCCTACCAGTCTCAGACCGACAACTACCCCAATTCATTAATTGTTTTTAAGCTGGATAAGCAGGGGAACATTGAATGGGCGCATTCGTATAATAATGGAACCTCTGTCAGCAATTATTTATCCGCAATCTGCGAAACAGACGATAAGGGATTTGTAC